>CAYSHN010000107.1:0-9629 GCA_964430815.1 uncultured Calditrichota bacterium
TGTGGATTATTCCATTTTAAATTGATTTGCAGCAACTGTTTATCCTGTTGCAACAATTTTAAGATATCTGTCCATCCGAACCTGGGATTAGGCGGGTATAGTTTTTCATAAATTGCTTTAATCAAAAGATAATCTTCCCAGTAATCGAGGGTGAGCCTGATCCGGGACCAATCTTTTTCAGCAGTTAATTCAAATAAGGTAAAATCCTTAGCGTGACCGCTGTAGATGTATGGTGTTACATGTTCCCGCTCATATTTATCAACAGCTCGCTGCCAGGCGGTTTGCAAAGCCCGGTAGGAAAAAATTTCCAACTCCATTCCATGCGGCCAGGTTCGTTTATGAATACGTGAGGAGAGATAGTCAACCGGAGTACGTTCAAATGCGGTGATATGTCTGTCAATCAGTACCGGATCAATCAAGGGGCAATCGGAGGTAATCCGGATAATGTCCCAGGAATCCGACTTGTTTTCCATGAATTGTCTGGCCGCCTGGTAATAACGGTCCAGAAGATCTTCTTCGGAACCACGAAAAAGGGAAATGCGCGGATGATAGGATTGTACCAGATCTACGATGGCCTGGTCAGCTGGCTGATCGGTGGTGGCCACGATAATATGATCAACTTTTTCAGCCGCCAGTACCCGATCAAGAAAATGCAATAGAATTTCCTTTTTCAGTATTTTTAATAGAATTTTGTTTGGTAATCGTGTGGAAGCAGTACGTGCCTGGGTGATCACTAATTTATTTCGCATTCGTTATCTCAAGAATAGAATCTATTACATATCGAACCTGCTCATCCGTCAATTTTGGATACAGGGGAATGCTAAGCGCCTGTTGATAGTATTGCTCGGCATTTGGATACTCACCCCAGTGATAATGATATCGTTCCTGATAATAAGGCTGTGTATGAATCGGAATATAATGGACCTGTGTACCGATATTTTTCTTTTTTAAAATTTCCATTACCTGCAGGCGGCTTTTTTTTATTTTATTGAAATCGATCTTGAGTACATATAAATGGAAAGCTGAAAAAACTTCTTTTTGCTCGTAAGGAATAGTTATCCAGGGAACAGATTTGAAAGCAGTATTATAGTATTGTACAATTTCCCGGCGTCGCTGGATAAATCGATCCAGTTTTTTTAACTGTGATAGACCAAGTGCTGCCTGCAGGTCGGTTAGGCGGTAATTAAAACCCAACAATTGCATTTCATAGTACCAGGGACCAGGGTGGCTGGTGAGTTGCCGGGGTTCGCGGGTTATGCCGTGATTGCGCAGTAAGAGGAGTTTCTTATAAATATTGTGATCATTGGTGGTGATAGCCCCACCCTCACCGGTGGTGATGGTTTTAACTGGATGAAATGAAAAAATGGTCAGATCAGAGTAGCGGCAATTACCGACCATCGAGCCGTCATGATAACGGGAACCGATGGCATGGGCAGCATCCTCGATCACAGCACATTTGTATTTTTCGGACAGAATTTTAAACTTTTTCATCTCGGCTGGTTGACCGGCGAAATGCACCAGCAGAAAGAGTTTTGTTTTAGGTGTGATTCTTTTTTCAAGAGCGGAGTGATCGATCAGATACGTCCGGGGATCAATATCGGCAAAGACGGGTTTGATATTATTATAGATCATGGCATTGGCAGAAGCGACAAAAGAAATAGTGGAAGTGATCCCTTCCATGTCTGGTGCTAATTCAAGTGCGGCAACTGCCAGATGAAGAGCAGCGGTACCATTCGCCACTGCGACACAATACCGGGCACCCGTATACTTGCAGAGGGCCTGTTCAAATTCAGCGATCTTCGGTCCCTGTGTTAAAAAATCGCTGGTAAGAGCAGTCGAGACATTCTGAATATCCTCTTCATCAATCCATTGTTTGCCGTAAGATAAAAATTCGGTCATGCTTTTGCCTCAGTAAACGATTTCGATATCAGCCAGTCTTTGTTTAATGGCTTCAACATTAAGAAAATCTTTATTACTATTGGATGTATAGGTAAAAAATTCATCCACTTTTTTACCTCCGGCTGTGAAGTGGCGTTTCAGATCCCACCATTCGAAATTGGGATAAATAATATAGTGATCCGGATATTCATAAGTAGTCAGAGAATCGTATTCAGTAATCATCACTTCGTGCAGTTTCTCACCTTCCCGGATGCCGACCTGATTCAGTTTTGCGTCGGGTAACATTGCCAGGGCCAGGTCGGTTACTTTGAACGAGGGAATTTTCGATACAAATATTTCGCCGCCTTTACTGATCCGTAAAGCTTTAAAGACCAGTTCTACGGCCTCATCCAGAGTAATCCAGAAACGGGTCATGCGAAAATCGGTAATCGGCAATTCTTTATGACCCTGATCGATCAGCATTTTAAAAAAGGGGATTACCGATCCCCGGCTACCGGAAACGTTACCGTAGCGCACCACACTAAAAATGGTATTAGCACGGGCTCCATAGGCATTGGCCGAAATGAAGATTTTATCGGAGGCCAGTTTGGTGGCACCATATAAATTGATCGGATTAACTGCCTTATCGGTGGAAAGCGCGATCACTTTGGGAAGTTTGCGATCTATAGCCGCATCAATAATATTCTGTGCCCCGTTAATATTGGTACGCACGGCCTCAAAAGGATTATATTCGCAAGTCGGGACTTGTTTCAAGGCTGCAGCATGAACGACATAATCGACCCCGTCCAAAGCCCGGTAGAGACGTTCCTTATCGCGAACATCCCCGATAAAGTAACGTAGAATGCTATCATAGTTTTTAAAAACCTGGCGCATTTGGAATTGTTTATACTCATCCCGAGAATATATGATAATCTTCTTGGGTTTATATTTATTGCAAACAACTGCCGTGAATTTTTTTCCAAAAGAACCGGTACCACCCGTAATAAGAATGGTCTTTCCATTTAACATGTGACAATTACTCCTTCACTAAAAAGCATTTTCCCGACCGTAATCCCATTTAAAAATAAGCGTTTACGATCAGTGGGGGATCTATCCACGAAAACATTATAAGGTATAAAAAAATATTTTAATATACCATAATGGTTGGTTAATTATTTGATTTTTGACTCATGGGGAAGTGAAAATAAAGCTGCTGCGGTAATTGTCACTCAGACATCAACTACTTATTTTTTTCTTTTGGGTAGTGAATCGCCATATAATTCAGTTTCCACTATTTCAATAAGAATATGCCCCAGTATAATTTGAGTTTCCTGTACACGTTGAATATTGGAGGAAGGAACCACTACCGCGATATCAACCAGATCCCGGCATTTCCCACCTCCGCTGCCCAGCAGGGCAATACGCTTGATCCTTTTATTCCTAGCCATCTGCAGAGCCTGCACGAGATTTGGTGAATTCCCGCTGGTGCTGATAACCAGCAGCACATCTTCCGGGTGCCCTAGTGCTTCAATCTGCCGGGCGAAGACTTGGGTAAAGCCCAGATCATTAGCCCCGGCTGTCAGAGCCGAGGAGTCCGTGTTGAGGGCCACGGCCGGGAGTCCCGGACGTTCAATTTTTTTTGAAAGCCGGATTACAAGTTCAGCTGCCAGATGTTGGGCATCTGCTGCACTACCACCGTTTCCGCAGATCAGCAGTTTTCCGCGATTACGAAAACTGGCTACCAGAAGATTAGCTGCCTGGAAAAGAGGTTGTTTACAGGACGAAGTAGTTTGGTGCAGGACAGTGCGTAATTCCTGTATCTGATCTTTATAGTTACGCTCCTGGCTTGTAAAAAGGTCTAACGACGACGACGACGACGACGATGATGATGATGTCATTTTTAAGGATTTTGTTTTAGCAGCCATACTCAAGCAACAGGTTTAAATTTTATTATGGATTGCTTTTGAAAAATCAGTTAAAAGATTTAAATCCGCTGTATCTTCAATGATATTGCCGGTGACAACAAAGGAAGCTCCGGCCTTTACTTTGTCCCTGGCTTCCTGCGGAGTACGAATTCCTCCGCCCACAATGACTGGAATATTGCTGATTTGACTCACAGCGGTGATTATTTCAGCGGGGACAGATAATTCCGCGCCACTGCCCGCTTCCAGATAAATGAGTTTGAAACCCAGATACTGTGCCGCCAGAGCATGGGCTACTACCAGATCCGGTTTATTCCGAGGGAGTGGAAATGAACCACTCATGAACTGAGCCGCAGTAGTCTGGCCTGATTCAATTAAAAGGTAAGCGGTAGATATAGTTTCCATTTTGCTGCGGTATACCAATGGAGCAGCCAGTACATGATTACCAATCAGGTTATGGGCATCGCGCCCGCTGATTACTGACAGAAAGAGCAGAGCATCAGCTTGCGGTGTAATCTGGTGTAAACTCCCTGGAAAAATGATTACCGGAATATGGGTCACTTTTTTCTTTAACTCAATAACAAAGTGCTCGAAGTCGGAACTGAGAATAAGGCTCCCTCCGACCAGCAGGGCATCAACTTCAGATTTTTCCACTGCAGCTGCAAATGCCGGGATGGCAGCTATTGACATTTTATCGGGATCGAGCAACACCAAATAACCGGCTCCCTTTTTTTGATATGTCGTCATCAATCGATCATAAACTGTCATTGTACTGACTCTGCTGTTAATTTTTTATAATGGAAAAACAGATTAAAAGGGCTATTTATCATTGCCCGGAAATAATGTTTTGAAATATACATAACTTTTCCAGAATTTCAAGTAAAACAACCGGTACTCTTTTAAGTCATTAACTGTAAAAAATTTTGCCTTTATTGACCACCGCCATACTTTTTCCTGTCAGGTCGTAATTAGTAAAAGGGGTGTTTAGCGATCGGGAAAATGATTTTGTTTCAGCGAGTTTCCATTTATGATTGCTGTTAACGATGGTCAGATTTGCTTTTTCTCCCTCTTTGATTCTGGGAATATCAAGATTCAATATCTTGCGGGGATTGAATACACAGCGATAATAGATATCACTCAGTGATATAATTCCCGGTTTCAATAAGACTGTACTGATCAAGCCCCAGGCAGTTTCCAGACCGATAATACCGAAGGGGGCAGAAATATATTCGGTTTCTTTTTCCTCAATCGAATGGGGTGCGTGATCGGTGGCGATAACATCAATCGTTCCATCTTCAATCCCTTCGATTATGGCTGCACGGTCGTCCGCACTGCGTAAGGGCGGATTCATTTTAGTATTGGTATCAAAACTTTCTACTGCTTGATCGGTAAGTGTGAAATGGTGTGGAGTAACTTCACAGGTAACGGCCAGGCCCCTGGTTTTAGCCTGACGCACCAGTTCAATGCTCCCCCGGGTGCTGATATGGCAGATATGCAGCTTCCCGCCGGTAAACTCTGTAAGCATGATATCCCTGGCTACCATGATCTCTTCGGCTACTGCCGGCATTCCGGCCAGGCCAAGTTTGGTGGAGTAGAAACCTTCATGCATATGCCGGCCTTTGGTTAACTCGGAATCTTCCTCATGACCAAGTACCGCAATTCCGAACATTTTGCTATATTCCAGTGCCCGGCGCATCATTTCAGCATTCATCAGGGAAGTACCATCATCAGAAATGGCGACTGCCCCTGCGTCCACTAATTCCGCAATCGGAGCAAGTTCTTTACCCTGCCGGGCTCTGGTTATGGCGGCAACGGGATAAACATCGACTAACGATCCGGCTGCTTGCTCTTTAATGTACTTAACTACTTCCTGGGTATCGATGGGCGGGTCGGTATTTGGCATACAGGCAAGTCCGGTAAAACCACCGTTCGCAGCAGCTAGACTGCCTGATTCAATTGTTTCTTCATCTTCCCGGCCTGGTTCCCTTAAATGAGTGTGCATATCAAAAAAACCGGGGAAGATCGTGACATCTTTACCTTCAAAGACCTCACCATTAAAATGTGCTGGTGGATTCTTTAATACCGATGCAATCTTACCTTTTTCGATCACCACACTTCTTTTGTCGTCCAGTTTTTCAGCAATGTCGATGATTCTGACATTCTTCAGTAAAAATTTATCTGGTAATTTTTGAAAAGTGTTGCTGGTATTGTGTAATTTTTTAGTTGGTGACATGTTCTCCTCCGGCAAGTAAATATAATACAGCCATACGTACGGCCACACCATTAGTGACCTGATTCAGGATGACGGAATGTTCACTATCAGCGACATCCGAATCAATCTCTACTCCACGATTGATCGGTCCGGGATGCATAATGGTGATTGGTTTGGTCGCTTTCTCCAATCGTTGCCGGGTAATCCCAAAGTAGTTATGATATTCCCGTAAAGTGGGAAACAATCCGGATTCCTGACGTTCCAACTGGATACGCAGAACATTCAAAACATCCACCTGTGCAATAACCTCATCAAGATTATAACTGATCTGTACCCCGAGTTTTTCGATTTCTCTGGGAATCAGTGTGGAAGGGCCGCACAGCATAATTTTAGCGCCCATTTTCAATAATCCATGAATGTTAGACATGGCCACACGGCTGTGCGCAATATCTCCGATGATCCCCACCTTTAAATTCTTAAAGGAGGGATGTTTATCCATCATAGTAACCATATCCAGGAGTCCCTGGGTCGGATGTTCGTGTGCACCATCACCGGCATTAATAATGCGTGATTCCAGTCGCTGTGATAGAAAAATCGGAGCACCGGGGGATTGATGCCGGATTACGACAAAATCGATTTTCATGGCTTCAATATTGCGGGCGGTATCTAATAAAGTTTCGCCCTTTTTCACACTGCTCCCTTCTTTGGAAAAACTGACCGAATCGGCCGATAATCTTTTTTCGGCTAATTCGAAAGAAATGCGTGTTCGTGTTGACGGTTCAAAAAAAAGATTGACAACGGTTTGACCCTGTAGGGTAGGCACCTTTTTTATGGGTCGCTCTAATATTTCGCGGAAGGATTTTGTCGTTTTAAGAATTAGTTCGATATCCTCACGGTCGATATATTCGAGTCCAAGCAGATGTCGTGCTTTCATGGTCATTCTTTTCCTCCTGAGACTTGCTCAACAAGATGTACGCAATCCTCATCATCAACTTCCTTTAATTTAACCCGGACCTCTTCACCTACTGAAGTAGGTATATTTTTCCCGACAAAATCGGCCTTAATCGGCATTTCACGGTGTCCCCGATCCACCAGAACTGCCAGATCGATACGGTTGGGTCGCCCAAAATCCATCAGGGCATCCAGAGCGGCCCGGATGGTCCGGCCGGTATACAAGACATCATCTACCAGTACGATATTTTTTTCATCGATTTGAAAGGAAATATTGGTTACCTGCACTTTGGGTTGTTTCAGTCGGGTACGAAAATCATCGCGGTATAGTGTTGAATCGAGATAACCGGTCGGAATTTTATGACTTTCAATTTCTTCGATCTTCTTGGAGATGCGGGTGGCCAGATAGGCCCCCCGGGTATAGATTCCGATGATAACTAAATCTTTGATTCCGCGGTTTTTCTCGATTATTTCATGAGCCAGTCGTACGATGATGCGCCGCATATCATCACTGGTGATGAGTTTTGCTTTGATCCGGAATTCCATCTCATCTTCCTTTCTATATTCTCGCATTAATATCCAGATATCATATTATAGATAAAAAAAAAGCCACCGAAAAATTTTCGCTGGCTTTTTCAGAAATTCTATTTTGTGTATTCATTTTTTTAACCCTTTTCCACCTCACCGGGCGGATTTCAAAGGTTGGAGTGGGGCAGAAGGGAGTTGAACCCCTGACCTCTACGATGTGAGCGTAGCGCTCTAACCAACTGAGCTACTGCCCCGCTTTTTCCTTTTATGGCAGTTCCTGTAAATGTTTTTGAGCCTGCCGCAGATATTCACTTTTAGGATATTCATCAACCAGGCGTTGAAATTCTTCCTTTGCTTTGCTATTGTCACCAAGACGTAAATGGCACAATCCTAACTTAAATTGTGCTGCGTCCAGTTTATTGGATTTAGGAAAAGTAAATACTTTTTCGAAATCTATGATTGCTTTTTTATACTGTCCCAAGGCATAATGACACTCTCCGATCCAGAACTGCGCATTGTCAGCTAGACTATGGTTATTCTGGGAAGCTAATAGACTTTCAAAGGATTCGATTGCGTTCTGATATTCCTGGGAGTGGAATAAAGACAAAGCCTCATCATACCGTCCCTCATATTCTCCGTATTCAACATCACCGCTGCTGGGGGTATAAGATGATGATACCTTAGGGGCAGCTTGTTTTTGCGCTTCCAGTTGATAAATCTGCTCACTCTGCTTTTTTAATTGCGATTTCAGATCATTGATCATTATATCTTTTTTCTCTACCTGTGCTTTCAGATCAGTGACCTGTTTTTCCAGTTCGGTATTTTGAGGTTTAGCAACTGGCTGCTCTTGTTGCATAGCTACATCCTTAGCATCCAACAAGCCCAGGGTTTCGTCTTTTTTCCCGCTCTGTTTCTTCTGGGTCTGTTTATCCTTAGTATCCTTGCTTTCACCCTTCTGGTCACTGGTGACTCCCAGCAATGATTCAATCTCGTCTAATTCTTTTTGACGGGCGGATTCTTCATCCACTGCCGGTTCTTCACCTGCTTTACGCGAGGAACCACATGACCATAGCAAAAACGCACTGAGACTTGCGATCAGAAACAAACGACTAATTTTTTTTGTCATATTACCTCCAGGACATGGAGAAATCGATTTTAAATTTAGACATGCAGCAACTGTAATTCAAGTAATTTCTAAAATTTACATACTGTTGAAAAATGATGTATCTTCTTACATATATTTATAATGTAAGTCCGATTTTATTTCTGGCAATGCTGATGACAATTCCGATCATCATCATATTAGTCAATAGAAAAGAACCACCATAACTGAGAAAAGGTAAAGGAAGGCCGGTTACCGGAGCCATGCCGATAGTCATACCAATATTGATTATAACATGAAAAAATAAAATTGTCAGGATACCAATGATGACCATACTCTCAAACTGGTCACGAACCAAGGCAGCCAGCTGAATCAAGCGTAAAATTAACAAGAGGAAAAGCAGGAGTACGGTAGTGGAACCCAGAAAACCAAATTCTTCACCGATCACCGAAAAAATAAAGTCGGTATGTTGAGCTGGTAAGAATCGCAAATGTGTCTGTGAACCATTCAAATAGCCTTTGCCAACGATACCTCCTGATCCAATAGCCACCTGTGACTGGATGATTTGATACCCTGATCCTTTAGGATCTTTTTCCGGATTGATGAAGGTAACAATTCTTTGCTGTTGGTAGGGACGAAGATGTCCCCATAAATATGGTGTAATAATGCCGACTGAAATATTGAGTAAGAAAACTGCAGCAATGATTGCTGGTTTTCTTCGTGAATAAAAAAGAATAAAGGAGATCAGCAGCATTAATGGCAAGAAAGTCCAAAAATTGAAGGAGGCAATGACAGTCAGAATCGGCGTAAGAATAACGAAAATATAGAACCAATTTAAGCCGGCCCAAAATAGCAAAGGAATTATAAGGGCTAAAAATACAAGTGAGGTGCCGAGATCCGGTTGATTCACAATGAGTAATGCCGGTACTAAAATGATTCCTGCGCTCAATACGAAGTATTTTAACCGGTTCACATCTGCGTATTTATCAGATAACAGTTTACTGACTGCCAGGATCGTAGTGATTTTGGTAAATTC
>CAYSHN010000108.1:0-9626 GCA_964430815.1 uncultured Calditrichota bacterium
ACGCCAGAAATGAATCACAAAACAAACGTAAAGATTTAAGTCGCTTGCTTAGCGAAGGAGTTGATTTTCTGATTACCAATGGAACCTTCATTTCAACCTATCAACGTGTGCCGATCGAACGATATCCACCGATGATCATTGACAGGATTAGAACGATTCGCAATTTCCATTGGCAGGTCGAGACAAATTATAAACCGATACAGATATTTAAACCGAGTCTGTGGAGGAAGGGACCCGAATTGAAAATATACGATCTGAGCAAAAAGATTAATACTCAGGTGGTGGATTGATGTTGGATCGAAGACCTAGCAAAGCAATAATTGAAACCAGTCTGTACTTTAGTTCACTGATTCTAAATATTTTTTTAGGTTGGCTGGTTACTAAATTGAATACCACCTACCTGGATCTCGTTGAATACGGACGCTATTCCTTCTTTATAATCGTACTTTTTTTTAGTCGTTCTTTTTTTGGATTCGGTCTGTTCGAGAGTGCTTCCCATTTACTCGCAGTCAGCCCAGGTACTCAGGAACGCAAAAAGTTACTGGGGACAGGATTCCTTTTATCTGGTGTATTCAGTATAATATATAGTATGCTTTTCTTTTTGCTGGCGACGCTTAGTGACCGTTTTTTTGAAGTAAAAATCGGCGATTTATGTTTTCAATATGCAATTCTGGTAGGTCTTATTCTGATGCATTCTTATTATGTGTTGGCACTCCGGGGCACGGGTCATATTAAATTACTGTCCTTACTTACCGTTTTACCTAGAATATTTTATTTAGGCCTGCTGATCTTGATCATCATCATGAATCAATTTAGCCTGATTCAATCGTTGAATATGTTCTTCCTTGGCTTTGGTATTTCTCTGATTTGGATTACTATTCTTTTACAACCATCGTTTAAATCCTTGAAAATTTCTGCCATTAATTTATGGAATGATTTAAAGTCGTACGGCATTCATCTCTATCTGAGTAACATCTGGAATGAAATCCTGTTTAATGGGGATAAATTTATAATATCATTTTTTTTACCAGCACAATCACTGGCCTATTATTACCTGGGCTATGCCCTGACTATTCCATTATCGCATTTTTCATCGGCCTTGGCCACAACGATGTTTAACCGTTTTGCGGTTCAAAACAGAATAGATTTCCGGGTGATCAGGATAAATATACTTTTTGTAGTATCCTCGGTATGTATATTTATTTTTATGCGGCGCTTTATTATTATCAATCTATTTTCTGCCGATTACTTGCCCACCGTTGATATCATGTTACCGCTTGCTCTGGCGTTTGGATTTTCAAGTATCAGTAAACCATTTGCCTTGTTTTTAATGGCACGTGGAGCAGGTAAAACAGTACGCAATATCTCTATCATAATTCCTACCCTGAATATTATTTTAGGTCTTTTTCTTATACCCCGGTATGAAATCATTGGTGCAGCCTGGACCCTGGCCTTGGTTTATTTTTGTGATTTGTCCCTTTACTTATTGGCTTATCGCAAATTTGTAAGAGTTCAATCTCTTTAAATTAATTTATGTCAATGTTGCAAAATACCGCTTAGATAATTTCTTCATTGCCGGTCAAATCCTGCGATCCATCAGGTGCAGGATTCGCCAGTGCTAAAGCATCAATCTCAGCAGCTCCGGCTTGGAAAAGAGCCTGACAACAGGCATTAATCGTACTGCCGGTGGTAATCACATCATCAATGATCAGTATCCGTGCGTCTGACCGGACATCGGGGCAAGAGAAAGCATCAGCGACATTCTGTAGTCTTTGTGGTCGATTCAAGCGGGTTTGAGAGGGGGTGTTACGTCGGCGTAGCAGAATATTTTCATGAATTGGCTGACCCAGTTTTTTTCCTATCGCGGCACCCAGGACGGCACTCTGATTAAAACCCCTTTCCCGCAATCGTGTTTGATGCAATGGTACAGGCAGGATATAATCATAATGGATATTCAGTAGATGAGGGAAGGTTTGCAGGATGGCATCGGCAAAATAGTCCGCAAGGGTAAAGCAACCTTTATATTTTAACAGATGAATGAGAAGGCGGACACTCTCATTAAAATTAAACAGGATGTAGGCAGTGTTAAATTTTTTATCTGGCAAGATAACGGTCCCGGCAAGATCAAATTTAGGGATTTGCTGGAAGCAATTAATACAAACTATTTTTCGATCTTTTTCCAACCGGTTTCCGCAAATAAAACACAGAGCAGGAAAGAAGAGCTCAAGTGCGGGTTGAACTAGTAAGGTTTTGGTAAAATGGTATAACTGCTTCCGGGGAGATTTGTGTAGCACTTAATAATTTTCCAATAGTCTAACTACTCATAAATACACATCAAAATTTATACCAATCCCTTCCACCTTAAGGGTGCTGTGCACCCTTAAGGTGGATAAACTGTCGAATTTCTGGTCAGTACAGGTGTTGAAAATCAAGGCATAATATGCTCTGAATGCGGATTTCCAGAATCTGATTGATCGGGCAATAATTTATATATCATATTGATAATAATAGTTTTAAGAGGTCTTTGTCTTAAATTTTAAAAAATTGGCATATAAAATGCATACTTTTTATTCGCACTATAAATGAATGGGGGTTCTATGAAAAATCTTACGACAATGCAACTCTGGAAAATGTATAAAGCCAACGCCACTACCAGATTACGCCAAGAATTGGTGCTGCGATATCTGGGGTTGGTAAAATATGTAGTCCGTAAAATGATCAAAAACTATCCACATGCTATCGAAGAAAAAGATCTTTATCATATAGGAATCCTGGGATTGGTGGAGGCACTTGAACGCTTTAATATGGATTATGGAATTAAGTTCGAAACTTATGCAATCCCGCGGATTAAAGGATCGATTATCGATGAATTACGCAAACTTGATTGGATCCCACGTTCACTGCGTAGTCGCACGAATCAGATTAAGGAGAAAATGGTCGAGCTAGATCAAAAGTTTGGTGGATCATATTCTGATCAAGAAATTGCGAAAAGTCTGAGTATTGATATGACCGAATTACGAAATTGGAAAAAAGAAATCACCAGCGTAAATATGCTTTCTTTGGATAAACCAATCGATGATACGTATAAACAAAATCTCTATGATATGATTGAAGATGAAGAAGAAGAAAATCCCGATTTTAAAATGGAAGAGGAAGAAATGAAACGTATTTTATTAAAAGCAATAAAGCAATTACCGGAGAAAACTCGACTGGCCATCACACTGTACTACTATGAAAAATTGACGTTTAAAGAAATCGGTCAAATATTGAATGTATCAGAATCCAGAATATCACAGATCCATTCTGAAACAATGGGTAAACTTAAAAAATCAATCAACAAAATGATTTATGCTTGAGTAGATGGCCATCTAGATAAGATGGGTCTGATAACTACACCATCTAATTGACGTATCTCACATTACCTTAAAGTGGTGCTAACCGCAATAAATATATTTGGAATTAAAAGAACGATTATGTTATATTTTATTAATCGGAGGAATAAATAAAATCAGTTAGCGCTATGCCTGCAGCCAAAAAACAAAAAATTTTAATTATCGAAGACAGCCAGGAGAATCTGGATTTACTGTTATACTTTCTGAAACCACAGGGGTATCAGATTTTCACGGCAACTGACGGCGAAAGTGGATTGGCACTTGCCTACAGGGAAAATCCGCATATAATCCTACTGGACATAATGCTACCTAAACTGGATGGTTTTGGTGTATGTGAGCGGTTAAAATGTGATCAACGGACAAAATTTATCCCGGTCATAATGATTACCGCCTTAAAGGATCTGAAAGATAAAATACATTCTCTGGATGTTGGTGCGGATGATTTTATTTCAAAACCGTTTGAAAATGTTGAATTATTGGCCCGCGTTAAATCGCTGCTGCGCCTGAAAGAATATCATGATGAATTGCAGGATAAGAATCTGCAATTAGCTAAAACAAATGAAACACTGTTGCACATGGATAAATTCAAGGAAGACCTTACTAATTTGATTGTGCATGATATGAAGAATCCCTTGTTCGTCATCCAGGGAAATCTACAAATGATGGAAATGACTTTAGGTTCGATGTCAGTAGAGAATTTAAAAAAATATTCCAACCGGATCGAGCGTGGTGTACAGCAACTGTTACGTATGGTCGTAAATTTGTTGGATATCTCGCGAATCAAGGATGGCACCCTTACGCTGAAACGGGACATTGCTCATATTAATACAATTGTTACTAATATTGTTCAACGTGTGCGTGAATATCCGGAAAATGCTAATAAAATGATACAACTTAATCTTGACCCGGAACTAGGCGAAATGATTGTGGATCAGTCGGTAATAGAACGAGTAATAGAAAACCTGGTCAGTTTCGCTACAAATAATGTCGGAGATGGTGGTCAAGTGGTACTGAAAACAGAAAAAATCGATAACGAGGGTATCCGTTTTACGGTACATGATAATGGTACCCAAATACCTAAAAAATACCAGGATAAAATATTTGATGAATTTTCCCAGGTTGAATTAAAAAATAAAGGTTACCGCGTAGAACGTGCCTTAGGATTAACTTTCTGCAAAATGGCTATTGATGCCCATGAAGGCAAAATGTGGCTTGATATAGACAATCCAATCGGGAACCGTTTTATTGTTGAGATGAAAAGCTTGACCAGTTCTTGATCGGCATTCCTGCCTTTATTCCATTGTTCAGTTTCCATCCAAAATAGTTTTTTCCCGAAACATTAATAAAGTTCTTACTGATCAAACCGACTATTACCATAGAGGAACGCAGTGATAGAATGGGAAAAAAACATGAAGGGGAAAAAATTGACTCCAGTCAGTAAAGAATTTGAGAAAGAAAAGATTGAATTGATCAAATTACGTATTTGCAATAAATATTATGATCGAAGCGAAGTACTGGAGACAGTGGTCTCTTTAATTATTAAAAATGAAATCAGGAATGGTGACGATTTCACCAATCAGTAAGTGCTTCCCGCCTGGGTATTAGTAAGATCCGCCTCAGTAGGGCCGTTTATCTATATTTCCCACCAGAGTAAGTTTGCAGCCAGGCTAACAAGTTCAAGCGCATGTTCATTATCTTTTTACTTGACTTTTAAACCATCTTTTGGGAAATTTTTCCATCCTTCATGTGAAAATAAATGCTACAAGTAATATAAAGATTTAACAACCGTCATACATAAGGAGGAATTGAATGACTAAACAAGAGCTAGTGAATCATATGGCCAAGAAGACCGGTCTCACCAAGAAAGATGCAGAAGCATCATTGGACAGTTTTTTGGAAGGAGTAAAAGCTTCATTGAAAAAAGGTGAAAGTGTTGGCCTGGTTGGTTTTGGTACATTTAATGTAAGCAAACGGAGTGCGCGTATGGGCCGTAATCCGCAAACAGGCGCCACTATTAAAATTCCTGCCAGAAAAGTTCCCGTATTTAGAGCAGGAAAAGGTCTGAAGGACGTAGTCAGGTAATAATCAGGGCGGTTTAATAACCGCCCTTTTAGTTTTACATTGATTTACCGATCATTTTTCTCTTCCATGAAAACACAAACATCCGTTCTGGAATGATCCATGGTGCATATTATCTTTAAATATAGCTCCCGCGTTATTTTACCGATTCTGCTTTGTATTGGCTGTATTCAATTCCAATGTGCTCCCCGTAATCAGAATATCATCACTACACGCAAGGTAGATCTGCTGCGTGAACAGATTGCCAGTTTGACCGCTGATCCTAATTTATTCAATGCTCACATCGGTCTTTATATCGAAGCGGTGCCCAGTGGGGAACTGATTTACCAGCAAAATGAACATAAGTTGTTCATTCCTGCTTCCAATATGAAGATTTTTACCACAGCTACAGCCTTATTAAAATTTGGTCCGCATTTCAGATTTCATACTCCGATCTATACAGATGGAAAAATTGAACATAATATACTGCAAGGGAATCTGATTATCCGAGGGAAAGGGGATCCAACTTTAGCTCCGCGTTTTTATAACGGGGATGTGCGTAAAGTTTTTCAGAATTGGGTGGATTCCTTGCTGACTTTAGGTATTAAAGAAATTAATGGTGACCTGATCGGAGATGAATCGTACTTCCAGGCTGATCCGCTCGGCAGCGGCTGGCAATGGGATGATGAACCTTTCTGGTACGCAGCTCCAATCAGTGCTCTCACTCTGAATGATAATTGTATTGACGTCACTGTGGTGCCCAGCGATACTATTGGTCGGCCGCCAAAAATCAGTTTAATGCCTCCCAGTCGATACTTTGGTATTGAGAACCAGGCCAGAACCGGGGTGGTTGATTCTGTTCAGACCTTATCCCTGACCCGTCCGCGGTTGCAAAATATTATCATTGCTAAAAATGAAATTCCACAAAACAAACCGCCCTATCAAGAGTCGATCTCAGTTGAAAATCCCGCCTTATTTTTTATAACGGTATTTGCTGAGGTCCTGGAATCCAGAGGGATTACGCTTCATGGTTCCTTACGTACAAATAAAAAATTGGATCAGATTCCTTATGATAGTTGCCAGATCCTGTTAAACCATTTTTCACCTGAATTAGCGAAGATTATAGAAATTACTAACAAAGTCAGTCAGAATTTATATACAGAACAACTATTACTCACTCTGGCTGCGGAATATGGCCAGGAAGCCAATGCAGCAGCAGGCACACAGATAGTTCTCAATCAGATGAAAGAAATGGGTATTCCTGAAATGGAATTTTTAATGGTGGATGGCTCTGGTCTCTCCAGAAATAATCTGCTCACACCAAATGCTGTGAGCACTTTATTGCGTTTCATGACGCGTCATTCGTACTTTAATTACTTCTATGAATCTTTACCAGTTACCGGTGTGGATGGAACTCTGAAAAACCGGATGAAAAAAACAAATGCCGAATCAAAGGTGCACGCTAAAACAGGATTCGTGGGACATGTACGCAACCTCTCCGGATATATTTATTCTGCCGATAATGAATTATTCCTATTTTCTATGCTGGTGAATAACTATACAGTTCCCACTCCACTAATCAATATGTTTCAGGACAAAATCTGCATCCTGCTCAGTAATTTTCAACGTTAAGCCGAACATCTTCTTGAATCTGATTAAGTGACCCGAAATGCTATTTTTCTTAAACCAGTTGATTTTAATATTGCGGTTCAGCAATTTCTTAAATATACTACCCACAAATAGTTTCAATGGCCTCAAAATATTAATGGCCGCTAAGGAAAATGCTGAATGACAATCAAAAGTGAACTGATCGGAGATATCCTGATTTTCAGTGTGGAGATTAAACGAGCAACTGTCGATACTGCGGACATACTTAAAGATAAATTGACAAAAATTATAAAAGATGGAAAGACTAAAGTTATCATTGATATGAGTCAGATTGAATTCACCGATAGTTCATTTTTGAGTTCTCTGCTGGCCGGCTTAAAGCAGGCCAGTATGTACAAGGGTGATATCAAACTGGTAGGTCTACGCCCCTCGGTTCGCTATGTATTCCAGATAACACGTCTGGATAAGGTTTTTAATATTTATGAGCACATCGATTCAGCAATTAAAAGTTTCTCCAAGGTGTAATGCGACATAAAATTAACCGGAATAATTATGAAAGTAGATTATAAAATAAACCAGGCAAAATTGGTTTTAATGGAAGGTGATATTACTGATCTTGAAGTCGATGCTATTGTCAACTCCGCTAACGCCCAGTTAATTTTGGGTTCGGGGGTTGCCGGTGCTATTCGTGAAAAAGGTGGATCCACCATCCAGGAAGAATGCAATCGTATTGGTGGCACCTATGTCGGTGCTGCAGTATTAACTTCCGCCGGCCGGCTAAAGGCTCGGCATGTAATCCATGCGGTTGGGCCACAATTCGGTGAGGGTGATGAAGAGACAAAATTGCGAAATGCCACGATGAACAGCCTGCTGCTGGCAGAAGAACATGATCTGAAGTCAATTGCCTTTCCCGCCATTAGCACAGGTGTTTTCGGATTTCCAGTCGTCAAATGCGCGGAAATCATGCTGATGATCGTAGTGGAATTTTTAAAAAGACCGTGTAAACTTGAAGAAGTGATCTTCTGTCTGTGGGGCAAAGATAATTTTGAGGTTTTTAAATCCAGACTTGAGCATATCCTGCCCTGAAAATGTTAGCACTTCCCAGTTACCACATCAGCACTTATAGGGCAGCGCTATTCTTTTAATGGCATACTTCTTGAGCCTGGCCCAGAATATAATGATTGGCCAATTTTCTTATTAAATCAATTTTATCTACAAGTGGGACCTATTTTGTAGCCGGATCCGATTGAAGATAAAATTTCCTAACCAGTTTAATATCATCGGTAATAATTCCTTGCACCGGATAGCGAGAGATTTGCTGCAAAGATTCTTCATCATTTACTGTCCATACATATATCTGCTTGTCATGTTTCAGCGCTTTGTCCATCAAGTAATCATCCAGTACCCGATAATAGGGATGCCAGGCGTCGGTATAGGTGATCAGATCGTAAGCGGTGTGCATCCAGGTCAAGCGCTGGAACAGATAACCCGTACGGATTTTTTTATATTTTATTTTTAAAATCTGTAACAGGAACGGATTAAAACAAGAGATCCAGACCCTGTCAAACAGATTGTGATTTCTGATAGTGGAAATAATTTTATCGGCGAATTTAAAGTCAAAAAAATGAATGGTTTTAGCATCCAGATTGATCGGTAAACTATCTTTAAATCGGTCCAGCAGAGCATCTAATGTATCTATCACTTGAGGTTGTTGCCTGCCATTGACGATAAAGGGATAAGTTTTAAGTTCTGCTAATCCTACCCGGCCGACATAATTCTGTCTCATGTACATGCGTTTAAGCGAAAAGTCATGAAAAACCACAATCTCCCCGGAAGCGGTCTGCCGAATATCAAGCTCTAATCCAGTCGCTCCTTGTCGGACCGCTAGTTCACAGGCCAAAATGGTGTTTTCGACGGCGTTTATTCTGTCGCCACGATGAGAAATGATATACGGTTGTTCAGGCACTTAGAATCTTATTATAATAATTTAAATACTGTGGAATAATTTTCGCAGCTGAAAATTCAGATTCAGCAATCTCACGACCACGCTGTGACATGGCCTGGGCTAACTTGGGATCGGATAAAATGGTTAAAATTGCCTCGGAGAAAGCCTCCAGATCGCCGACATTTACAGTGAAACCGGTTTCCCCATGACGATTCACTTCCGGTAAGCCGCCGACATTGGTCGATACACAGGGAACACCAAAAGCCAAGGCCTCCAAAGCCACCAGTCCAAAACTTTCTGATGCACTAGGGACAAGTACCAGATCAGAAATAGCCAGAATGTCCTGTATGTTCTCTAGTTTTCCTAAAAATAATACTTGCTGACAAATGTTCTCCCGGCGGCACTGTTCTTCCGTCTTATATCGCTCAGGTCCATCACCCACCATCAGCAGTTTTACTTTTTTATGCTGAGATACTTTTTTAACAATGGGTATCAGATCGGTAACGCGTTTTAGAGGACGAAAATTGGAGATATGGGTCAATATATATTCATCAGCGCTGGCAAAATTTTTTCGGAGTTCTTTGCGGTTATGCGTAACTGTAATTTCAATGGGAATAAAGTTA
>CAYSHN010000109.1:0-9617 GCA_964430815.1 uncultured Calditrichota bacterium
ACAAGCTGCCGGTTCATAGGTTTGAGCAGACAATTGTACCACTGCATACTGGTCGTACCCAAAATTTACCTTACCGCCACTCCGGTCTACAATAAATCCTACTCCGACTATATCCGCTTTAGCCTGCTTGACAATCTCAATTACTTCAAATACCGATCCCCCAGTGGTTACCACGTCTTCACAGATCAGCACCTTTTCACCGGCAGCAATGGAAAAGCCTCGGCGCAGGATCATTATACTATCTTTGCGCTCTGAAAATATGGTACGTACGCCCAACTGCCGACCTACTTCCTGACCGATCACGATTCCGCCGATCGCCGGAGCTATAACCAGATCGATTTTTTTTGTTGAAAAATAATGTCTGATTTTATCAGCTATCTGTCGGCAATAATCCGGATACTGCACCACTAGGGCACATTGAAAATAAACCGGACTATGCAGACCTGAGGTTAAGCGAAAATGGCCGTTTAACAAAGCACCGCTTTCTCCAAACAGTTCCATGATTTTTGGCATCATTTCCTCGGGTTTTCTAAAATACTGATCAACTCAGGACCAGAAATTACACTGAACTCAACCTTATTAATTAATAATAAAACACAGTGATTAAAACAAGATTATTTATTAAATATAATCCCAACTGGTATGCATCAACTCCGCCATTTCACGATTATATTTCAGTGCTTGCTCTCTCACTTTTTTTGCAAAATCCTTTTCCTGGCCGGCATAGATAATATCCCGTCCGATATTGATCAGCAAACCGGTACCGTTTTGATTTCGGCCGTATTTTATGGCTTCTTTGAGATTAGCGCCCTGAGCACCAACCCCCGGTACCAGGAAAGGCAGCTGGGGAATCATGCGGCGCAATATCTTCAATCCCTCTAGGTCGGTCGCTCCGACTACCAGTCCGCAATTATTATGTACATTCCAACTCTCCACTTTACGGGCGATATATTGATGCAGGGAGGTCGTACCAATTTGCAGATGCTGAAAATCAGTTGCTCCTTCATTACTGGTTAAGGACAAAACAAAGGCGCCCTTGTCCGGTTTTTTTAAAAACGGTTCAATCGAATCATATCCCATATAGGGATGTAGGGTAACTGCATCAGCCCCTAGCAAATCAAAATAAGTAGTAGCATATTTCCGTGCAGTATTGGCAATGTCACCACGCTTGCCGTCCAAAATTAATAAGACGTGATCCGGGCGCATAAAACACAAATTTTTCAGAGCTTCCCAACCATTAAACTCTTCACATTCATAAAAGGCTAGATTCGCTTTATAGGCAACCACCAAATCCTGAGTTGCTTCCACTATTTCGCGCACAAACAAATCGATAGGATTTTTTTCATACTTCAGGTGAGCCGGAATATGATCCATATCGGGATCCAGGCCTATACAGAGATAAGTCGACTTCTGGGAAATCAGTGTATTTAACGCATCATTAAATGGCAATTTGATCTTCATGATATTCAATCTCCTTAACGCTCTTTATAATCGATATAACAGGCGCAGGAAATGTCTCCCGTAATATTGACTACCGTTCTGGCCATATCCAGGAAACGTTCCACTCCCAGAATCAAGGCGAGTCCTTCCAGAGGAATGCCCACACTCTGTAAAACCATGGTTAACATAATTACTCCGACCTGGGGTGCTCCGGCAGTTCCTACGGCTGCCAGTGTAGCCGTAAAAATAATTGTGATTTGATCGCCCAGAGTCAAAGGCAGGCCATAAACGGCTGCAATGAATACGGCGCTGATACCCTGGTAGATGGCTGTACCGTTCATATTGATTGTCGCACCCAGAGGCAGAACAAAACTGGCAATTTCTGGTTTCACCCGGAGATTTTTTTCGGCACATTCGATACTCACCGGTAATGTGGCATTACTGGAACTGGTCGAGAAAGAAACCAGCATAGCGGGATAAATACCACGCCAGAATTCTTTCACTTTCATGGAAGTTAAAAAGCGGATTACTGCACTATTAAAAAGAACCTGATGAACCGCTAAAGCCAACAGAGTTATCAAAAAGTAGTTCAGCAAGGTCACAATCATTGCCGAGCCATATTTCCCGATTACAAATGAGATCAGCGCAAAAACTCCATAGGGAGCCATTTTCATGATCATTTGGACCAGACGGATGGAAAGGTCGTTGATACCCTCGAAAAATTTAATGATGATCTGTTTTCTATCATCAGCCAGACTGGTTATTGCCATACCGGCGAACAAAGCGAAAAAAATTATTTGCAGCATATTGCCGTCAGCTATGGCGCGCACAGGATTCTCAGGAATGATATTTACGATCATTTCTATCAGGGGAGGTTTATCAACAGATATGGAAATTTTTCCTGCTGCTTCCTGCTGGTAATTCTGCAGTAATTGATTTTGAACTTCCGGTGTTATATTACTGCCGGGTTTAAATATATTAGCAAATAACAGACCAAGGGAAACCGCCAATATGGTGGAGAGTAGATAGAAAATCAGAGTTCGCAACCCGATACGACCCAGTTTTTTGAGATCGCTAATGCTGGCCGTACCTACCAGCAGGGAGGCAAACACCAGCGGCACTACAATCATTTTGATCAGGGTAATAAAGATACGTCCAATCGGATAAAAAAGTTTTATCTGCTCACCAACTAGTAATCCCGCTATGACACCCAGACCCAGACCAAGGAAAATTTTACTATAGATTTTAATATCCTGCAGATTGAAGATCGCCACCAGGTTCAGTAACAATATGCAGAAGGCAAGTAAAGATAGATACCAGTTATGCGGAAAGAGCGAAAGAGCATATAGCAAGGCTGCCGTAAACAAGGTCAGCAAAATCGTGATAATAATTCTGATCGGGAAACTTAGATTTTTATATCTGTGCATGACTCCCGTATCACTCAATCATATTCTTCCCAACTTTTTATTTTCAAATCAGTGAGTTTTTTCGATTGCATGGCTTTCACCAGGCGTCTGGCCAATTGCAAATTGGTGATCAGTGGGATATTATGATCGATCGCTTTACGCCGGATCAGATAGCCGTTAGTTAATTCACTGCGCTCGGTGTTTTTGGGAATATTGATAACTAGGTCAATTTTACCATCGGTTATATATGTCAAGGCGTTTGGTTCTTTTTTCTCCAGGGGCCAGTTTAAGGTTGTAACCAGCAAGTCGTTTTTTTCCATAAATTTTGCAGTTCCCTCGGTGGCGAAGAAAATAAAACCCATGCTGGCCAGAATTCGTGTTTCTTCCAGGAAGGCTGCCTTATTGAGCAGAGAACCCGTGGACAACAGGATCGATTTTTTGGGCATGGCAAAACCAATCGCCATCAGACTCTTCAGAAAGGCTTCTTCGAAATCATCACCCAGACAGGCAACTTCGCCGGTAGAGGCCATCTCCACACCTAATACCGGATCAGATCCCTTCAGACGTGTAAATGAAAACTGCGGTGATTTTACGCCCACATGTTCCAGGTCAAATGAAGCGATTTCTGTCTTCGGTATATGTTTATCCATGATGGCCCGGGTAGCAAAATCTATAAAATTATTTTTTGTCACTTTAGAGACGAAGGGAAAACTGCGCGAGGCGCGTAAGTTGCATTCGATGACCTTCACGTCATTATCTTTGGCGATAAATTGCATATTGAACGGACCAGAAATTTCAAGAATCCGCGCAATTTGTTTGGCGATCATCTTAACCCGACGCATGGTCTCCAGATAAGTCCGTTGGGGTGGATAGACCATGGTAGCATCACCCGAATGCACGCCGGCATTTTCTACATGTTCACTAATGGCATAACAGACCATTTCACCCCGGCTGGCTACTGCGTCAATCTCAATTTCTCTGGCCTCGGTAATGAATTTACTGATCACCACCGGATGTTCTTTATTGATTTCGGCGGCTTGCTGCAGAAAAGCATGCAATTGTTCTGATGAGATCACCACATTCATAGCTGCACCACTCAGAACATAACTTGGACGGATCAGTACCGGATAACCAACACGATTAGCAAATTTTTCTGCTTCGCTGAGATCGGTAAATTCACGCCATTCGGGCTGGTCAATTTGTAACCGATCCAGAATACTGGAAAATTTATTACGATCCTCTGCATTATCAATCTGTACCGGTGATGTTCCAAGGATGGGGACCTGATAACGATGAAGTTTCAGAGCTAAATTGTTGGGTATCTGTCCACCCATGGAAAGGATTAAACCCAGCGGCTGTTCTTTATCATATATATCCAGTACCCTTTCCAGGCTTATTTCCTCGAAATACAATTTATCGCAAATGTCATAATCGGTACTGACCGTTTCCGGATTGCAATTAACCATGATAGTTTTATAATCCAGTTTATTCAGCGTTAACACTGAGTTTACACAGCACCAGTCAAACTCAACTGATGAACCGATACGATAGGGTCCCCCGCCCAGTACTACAATTTGTTGTTGCTGATCAAATTGCAGATCATCTTCTGAAGCATGATAGGTAAGATATAAATAATTAGTTTTGGCGGGATATTCAGCTGCCAATGTGTCAATTTGTTTAACATACGGAATTACCCCAAGATTTTTACGAAGGAGTCGAATATCCTGTTCATCGGCTTTGAACAAACCAGCGATCTGTTTATCGGAAAAACCGACCTGTTTCGCCTGGCGCAGTAAATCTGCTGATATTGTATCAATCCGCTGCTGGCCTAGTATTTTTTCAACTTCTATAATATTTTTCATTTTAGACACAAACCAACCATCAATCTTTGAGAGAGATTGAATCCGTTCAACGGAATACCCCTGCTTAAGAGCATAAGCGATGGCGAAAATTCTTTTATCACTCGGTATAGCAACAGCCTTGTCCACATCACTGAATTCCAGTTGATGTCCGCTAAAGCCCTCGACACCAATGTCCAGCATGCGGATTGCTTTTTGAAATGCCTCTTCAAAACTTCTGCCGATAGACATCACTTCACCAACCGATTTCATTTCCGAGCCGAGTTCGGTGCTGACCTGATTGAATTTCTGCAGGTCCCAGCGCGGGTATTTTACCACGATATAGTCCAGGGCTGGTTCGAAACAGGCCGAGGTGACCTGGGTGATGATGTTCTGAACTTCATTTAACGCATAACCCAAAGCTAGTTTAGTCGCTATGAAAGCCAGAGGATAACCACTGGCCTTGGAAGCCAAGGCTGAACTGCGGCTGAGCCGGGCATTAACTTCAATGATGCGGTAATCTTCAGAATCCGGATGAAGCGCAAATTGTATATTACATTCACCGATGATACCCAGGTGCCGGATTAGTTTGATACTCGTAGAACGTAAATTAAAATTTTCCCTGGCTGTCAAGGTTTGTACCGGAGCCACTACAATACTGTCACCGGTATGGATGCCCATGGGATCCACGTTTTCCATAGAACAGATGGAGATACAATTATCATGACAATCCCGTACGATTTCGTATTCAATTTCTTTCCAGCCATAAAGGGATTCTTCTACTAAGATTTGTTTGGTAAAAGAAAAAGCTCTGCGAGTTTTTTCAATTAACTCTTCCCGGTTTTGAACAATACCCGAACCTAATCCACCCAGCGCATAGGCAATACGCAGCATGACTGGATAACCGATTTGATCAGCTGCTGCTATCGCTTCTTCAACATTGGTTACACTTTTACTTATCGGCACTTTTAATCCGATCTCGGTTGTTCGCTTAACGAACAAATCACGGTCTTCGGTATTCTGGATAGTCTCAACCGGTGTGCCTAGTACTTTTACACCATGCCGCTCCAACACTTTACTGCGATATAATTCTACTCCCACATTGAGGGCTGTCTGGCCACCAAAACCAAGCAGAATCCCATCAGGCTTTTCGGTTTCAATAACCTTTTCAACAAAATAAGGGGTGAGCGGTAAAAAATAGACTACATCGGCAAAATTCTCGGAAGTCTGAATAGTAGCAATATTGGGATTAATTAACACAGTGGTAATCTTGTCTTCTTTTAAGGCCTTGATAGCCTGGCTGCCGGAATAATCAAATTCGCCGGCCTGTCCAATCTGTAATGCTCCTGAACCTAAAATCAAAACCTTGTCTGGATTAATGCGTTTTATCATTATGTATCCTTTTGCCTTTTCCCATTACCCTTTTCCCTTCAATAGAACCACACCCCGCCCCGACATAGTCGGGGCACCCCTCTCCAGAAAGATACTAGCTACCTTCGAGGTTTCTAGAACCTCGAAAGTGATTCAGATCCCTGGCTTGACCTGGGATGATAGTGCTTTGTTATCCCTCAGGTATTAAGGGACACAGGGACTAAGGAACTTTATACTTTGTGCCATTGTGCCTATGTGCCCGAAGGGCGCGTTGCAACGCGCCCCTACGTAGTGCACTAGTGCCGAAATACTTTAGCGCCTTTCTTTGTCTCTTTCTATCTATCCTTTTAGATCTTCAGTCTTTAATCTTATTTCCGTGGCTCCGTGCCCTTATACTTCTCAACCGAGTGTCCTCACAAACATATCGAACATAAACTCGGTATCATCCGGACCCGGTGAGGCTTCCGGATGAAATTGGGCACCAAAAAAAGGCTTTGAAATATGCAGCAGACCTTCATTGGTACCATCATTATCATTATAAAACCATTCGCGCCAATCTTGCGGCAAAGTTTTACTATCAATAGCATAACCATGATTCTGTGTTGTAATGTAGCACCGTTTCGTACCCATTTCATTACAGGGTTGATTATGACTGCGGTGTCCATATTTGAGTTTATAGGTCTTGGCTCCGCAGGTCAGACCCAGGATCTGCGAACCGAGACAAATTCCAAGGATCGGCCGGGTTTGGGTCATAGCTTGTTTTAAATTTTCAATAGTCTGTCGACAAATCTGTGGGTCACCCGGACCATTAGAGATAACCACTCCATCCGATTTCAGTTTTATAAAATCATAATTCCAGGGTACCCTGATTACGCTAATATTACGCCGCAGGAAAGATTGAATAATATTATTCTTGACTCCACAATCGACTAAAACGACCTTCTTTTTGCCCTTGCGATATTCGACCGGTTCGTTGACACTGACATCAGCAACCAGATTGCGTTTATTAGGATCTTCGAAGGCAAGTTTGTCCTCGGATTCGAACAGGATCTTGCCCAGCATCGTACCCTCGGTACGCAATTTTTTTGTAAGCAAACGCGTATCGATTCCATATAAAGCCGGTTTCCTTTGCTCTTTGAACCAGGTTGATAACGTTTTAACTGCACTATGGTGATACACTTCGGTCGTATAATCACAGACGATTAATCCAGACACCTGAATCTGGTCCGATTCAAAATTTTTCAAAAGACCGTTTTCACGATCTTCATTGGGTACACCATAATTACCGATTAACGGATAGGTGAGGATTAATATTTGTCCACGGTAAGAAGGATCGGTCAACGCCTCCGGGTAGCCAACCATACCGGTATTGAATACGACTTCGCCGGTTACACTTTGTTCGGCCCCGAAAGAGAAACCACGTAATTCGGTCCCATCTTCAAGTTTGATTCGTGCTGCCACTGTTGTCATATTACCTGTCATTTATTATTTGATTCGTTTAATATTATAAGCTGCTTTAATAAAATCACAGCCTGATTACACCTCGTATGGGTATTTGAATTAAAATTATTCAAAGGAGTTCAGAGGTTTTGTAAAATTAGAATAAAAATGTCTAAAAATAAATAGTTTTCTACTAATTATGAAGTCAGACTCATCAGCAATAAATAGCTATAGTACAGACCTGTCAATTAAAATAAAAGGATGGTACCTTATTACAATCAAATGTACTTGTATTTTGAAATATCTTATTTTTTTATATTGGTAATAACTTATAATTCTTTAAGAAAAATTACGGATATTATTATATCGAACGGATAATTTATGAGGATGAAGATCTTTCTTTTCTGTTTGATTTCACTAAATTCCGCTGCTCTGGCACAATCTAACATGGAAAATCAAAAAGGGATAGCCAGAGAGTTTGTTGAGATGGCTCTACGCAGACAGCAGGGATATGTCTGGCTGAAGGATTTTTGTGCCATCGGACCCCGCTTAAGCGGATCAACGGAGTCCCTGCGAGCGATCTGTTTGGCTGAAAAAACAATGCGGAATATTGGTGCCGATCACGTATGGCTTCAACGGGTCATGGCACCGAACTGGAAAAGGGGCTCGCTAGAGCAGGCTTTCATCAGCCGGTCTGTTTTCCACACTGGCAAACAACTGCGTATTGCTGCTCTGGGTGGCAGTGTGGGTACCTCTGTCGAAGGAATCACTGCGACAGTGCTGGAAGTAAAAAGCCTGGCGGAAGTGGATAGCTTTAGACAGCAAATTAAAGATAAAATTGTATTTTTCAATCGTCCCTTCGCTCAAGATAAGTTGAATCCACATGAAGCATATGGTGGAGCAGTTGATCAGCGTACACGTGGAGCAGCCCGGGCGGGAAAGTTTGGTGCACGGGCTGTGCTGGTGCGTTCCATAACATCAAAATATGATAACACTCCACACACAGGAGTTACTTACTATGAAAAAGACGGGATACAGATCCCGGCGGCAGCAATCGGTCAAATTGATGCCGATTTTTTAAGTTCTGCCCTCCGTCAGGATCCCGGACTTGAATTAACGCTGCGCTTGTCCTGTAAAGCTGGACCCGATACTGTTTCCTTCAACGTGATCGGTGAGCTAACAGGTACCGTATTCCCACAAGAGATCATCTTGGTCGGTGCTCACATCGATTCGTGGGATTTAGGTTGCGGTGCACATGATGATGCTGGCGGTTGTGTCCAGGTCATGGAAATTCTTGACCTTTTTAAAAAACTGAATATTAAACCTCAACGAACAATTCGTTGTGTACTGTTTATAGATGAAGAGCAATATCAGACCGGAGCTGAAAGGTATGCAGCTTGGAGTGATTCAACCTTGCAGAACCATCTGGCGGTTATTGAATCCGATCGGGGTGCTTTGACACCGCGGGGATTTAGTGTTGATGCCGATTCCTTGATTTTAAAAAAGATTCGGGATTGGCAGAACGTTCTTGATCTGTGTGGAATTGATTGGATCCGTAAAGGAGGCAGTGGTGCCGATGTTGGCAAACTCAAACAGGCTAAAGCACGTCTTGGCTATGTTCCCGATAGCCAGCGCTATTTTGATTTTCACCACTCTGCCAATGATGTGCTGGCTGAAGTGCATCCCCGTGAACTTGAATTAGGCACAGCAGCAATGGCTACTTTGGTTTACCTATTAAGTGAGTATGGCTTATAAGTACTTGAGTACCTGAGTTCCTTAGTTCCTAAGTACCTGAGTACCAGAAAAGGTCATTCTCGCTCGACAGATTGCAGACTTGAACATATTTGGGCGGGAATTTATCGGTAACCGCAATATTAATGTTGCGGTTTTGATGCCGTAGGCATCGAATATTTGTAGCAAAACAAACCCACCAAATGCTAAGTCCCAATAATTAAATTCCAAGTCCGCCAGTGGGCGGATCCCTGTCTGACGCCAGGCAGGCGCCTGCCGGCGGGCACCAAATTCCAAAAACCAAATTACAAGTTGCCAATTACAAATTAGTAAAGTCCTGTAATTTAAAAACAATATTTGTTTGGAATTTGTGATTTGGAATTTGGCATTT
>CAYSHN010000110.1:0-9510 GCA_964430815.1 uncultured Calditrichota bacterium
TTCTTTTAGCCGCTCATTAAGGGATTTCAACTCTTCATTTTCTCGTTTAGCCCGAAGCTGTTGTACACATTTGGATAGTACAATACGTACATGATCGACATCCACCGGCTTGGTGAAATAATCATATGCACCTACTTTCATCGCTTTAATGGCATTATCCAGTGTGGCAAAACCGGTAATGACGATCACTTCAGTGTAGGGTTTGCTTTTTTTAATATAATTCAATACTTCCAGACCATTCATTTCGGGCATGTATAAATCAGTGACCACTATATCAAAATCCTGTTTAACTATTTTGGACAGACCTTCCCGGCCATTTGGTGCTGCATCTACCTCATATCCAAAATATTTAAACATGTCGATGTAAGATTCACGGACCTGATCTTCATCTTCAATAACCAATATTTTTGCTGTATTTCCAACCATTGTAACAATCCATCAATAATATACAGTAACTATTTTAAGCAGAGACTTACTAAATTCCTCTCTTTTACTCAACTAATAATCGGCACAAATTTCAGGTTTTAAAGCTTAGTGTGGATTTATACTCTTATTTATGAATAAAAACTTACTTGGGACTCTTGGGATATTTTGAGATCAGTTGTCTGATCTTTTCCATTTCACGATTGATATTATCCAGGTACCGTTTCATCTTGGGATTATCATCCTTGGAAGATTCATGCAATAGAAATAACGAGGTACTCAAAACATTGAGACGAGTGCGCAGTTCCTCGATCAGGACATCGTATTCCAGCAGCAATCTATTGACCATATTTTTTTCTATCTCCACTTCAGATTTATTCAAACTAACTGCCACGTGACACCTTTCGTCATCTGATGCAATTCATTGAATACATTAATAATCGGTTCGTTTAGAAGGCACTTAAGTACAGGATGAAATTAGTTTAATAATTAACCAGCTGGGATACACTTATTCAGAGGTTTGTCAGGAAAGGTAAAAGGACTAAAGGGTAAAAGGGACATAAAAAGGCATCAAGGCACAAAGGCACAAAGTAGGGGCAGGTCGTGACCAGCCCAATGAGTCCCTTAGTACCTGAGTACCTTAGTCCCTAAGCATAAAATCAAACTAATTTATATTATACTTCTTCAACTTTGACATGAAGGTACTACGGTGCATTTTCAGATATTGCGCTGTCTTGACTTTATTGCCGCGGTTTTTTTCCAGTTCCGAAAGAATCAACTTCCGTTCGAATTCCTCCACCACCGGCATCAATCCATTACTGGTATCATACTCGATACCCGGCACCCGGGAACGGGCAATTGTATCAGGAAAATCAGCCTGGCTGATGATACCGTTTTTATTCAGTACGATAGACCGTTCTAGGTAATTTTCCAGTTCACGGATATTACCCGGCCAGTCATACTCTTCCAGAGCAGCCAGTACATCATCTTCCACTTTGGTGATTTTCTTCTTATGTATCTTTTCAAACTTTTCAATGAAATGATTAGTCAATAATTCGATATCACCTCTCCGTTCACGCAGGGGCGGAACTGTAATGGGTATCACATTCAGGCGGTAATAAAGATCCTGGCGAAACTTACCATCACGTATCCGTTCATCCAGATTCACGTTGGTGGCGGCTATGATCCGTACGTCAACCTTAATGGTTTCCGTACCGCCAACCCGTTCAAATTCCCCCTCCTGGAGAACCCGCAGCAACTTTACCTGCATATTGGGCGAGATTTCGCCGATCTCATCCAGGAACAGTGTGCCGCCATTGGCCAGTTCAAACCGGCCAATCTTATCCTTGATTGCTCCGGTAAAAGCGCCTTTCACATGACCGAATAACTCAGATTCCAGCAGGGTTTCGGCCAAAACTCCACAATTTAATTTGATAAACGGTTTATTCACATTAGGACTGTTAAAATGAATGGCATTAGCAATCAATTCTTTACCGGTCCCATTTTCACCCTGGATCAGGACAGTGGTATTGGTCGGCGCTACATCCTGGATCAGTTTGAACAGTTCCATAATCTTGGCACTTTTACCGATGATATTCTTGATGCTGAACTGAGTGGCCAACCGGCTGCGTAAATACTCATTCTCCTTGACCAGACTGCGTAACTGGGCAATGGTTTCAACTTTGGTCAGGATTTCATCGAGTCGCAGCGGCTTCAGGATGTAATCCTTGGCGCCCATTTTAATCGCTTCGACAGCTGCTTCAATGGTACCATGAGCTGTGATCATGATCACCGGGATATTGGGATACCGCTTACTCACCTCCGCCAGTAATTGCGTACCATCCATTTCCGGCATGCGGATATCAGTAATTACCATATCCGGCTCATCTTCCTGGATTTGCTTCAAAGCTTCCAGACCATTGGTAGCAGTAATCGGTTTGTATCCCTTGTTCTCAAACAACTCTTCCATTAAAGCCAGGGCATCTACATCATCATCAACGATTAAAATTTTTGTTTTCAAGTTTTAATTACCTCTTATAAGTTTTTTATATGATCGGTACATATCCTTTTGCCTTTTTCCTTTGATTTCCTAAAACAACCCCTTACCTCCTGCCTGACAGCAGATCTTCGACCTTTTTTAAGGTGGATTTATTCGGGCTTTGTATCTCTGTACCTTACGAGATTGCTTCGCTCCAATAAATTGGAACTTGCAATGATCTCATTCTGTTACTTAGTGCCTCAGCGCCTTAGTGCCTTGATATATTCCACTGCTTTACCAATCCTGCGTAAAGATTTTTCCCGTCCCAACACCTCCATTACTTCAAATATTCCCGGACTATTGGGGCGGCCAGTTAAGGCCAGGCGTAGTGGATGGATAACCTGGCCGGCATTTAATTTCAGCTTCTCAGCAAATTGGCGTATTTCGTTTTCCAGTTCAGCAGCACGAAAGGAAACCGATCCGGCGAGTTCATCGCCCAGTTGAGCTAAAAGTTTTGCTGTGCCGGTCAGAGAAAAATATTTTTGTACCGCTGTTTCTTCATATTCAGCAGGATCCCTGAAATAGAAACTGCTTCCTGCCAGAAAATCGAGCAGAATGTGAGATCTTGGTTTCAGCAGTTCAAGTAACAACAGAAAGGAATCCCTGCTATTTTCAATCTCCTTACTTTCACTGGAACTGAAACGGTTTCCTATTTTTTCCAGTATCTCCGGAGTGGATAAACCGGCCAGGTATCTGGTATTCATCCAGATCAATTTTTGCTGATCAAAAACCGTATTAGCTTTATTGATACGATCAAGAGAAAAACGTGCTAAAATTTCTTCTTTTGACATAATCTCCGTATCATCACCCGGTGACCAGCCCAGTAAACACAAATAGTTGAACAAAGCTTCCGGTAGAATACCCCCTTCCTGAAATTCCTCAACCGAGGTAGCACCGTGACGCTTGGAAAGTCTCTGTCTGTCGGGCCCGAGTATTAACGGTAAATGGCTGAATTGCGGTACTTTCCAGTTCAAAGCCTGGTAGATATGTATCTGCTTGGGAGTATTGGATAGATGATCATCCCCGCGCAAGACATGGGTTACACTCATATCATGATCGTCCACCACCACAGCCAGTTGATAAACGGGTGTTTGATCAGAGCGTAATAGTACAAAATCATCTAATTCCGTATTGTTAATAGTAACTTCTCCATGAACCCCATCGGTGAAACGGGTTAGTCCAGGCGGTAATTTTATTCTGACCACTGCCGGGAGGTGTTGGTTCAAATTCTTTCCTATTTCATCCGGACTCAAATTCCGGCAGTGACCATCATAGAGATACGCTTTCCGGTTAGTTTCTTCCGGCTCCACTTCAGTTTTTTCCTTAGTACAGAAACAATAATATGCTTTACCCATTTTAACCAGTTCCAGAGCTGTCTGCCGGTGTCGTTCAAAACGGGTACTTTGAAATAGGGGGGGTTCATCCCAGGAAAGGCCCAACCACTGCAGACTGGTTAGAATCTGCCGGACAGATTCTGTTGTTGAACGCCTCCGATCAGTATCTTCCACCCGCAGTAAAAATTTTCCGTCTTCCTTTTTAGCCAGCAACCAGTTAAAAATGGCCGTTCTTGCTCCACCTACGTGTAAAAATCCTGTCGGACTAGGGGCAAAACGATAAACTGGTCTCGAATTTTTGTTCATATAGCGAAAAATTGATGAAATTTCAGACAGTTACAATGACAATGTATTAAATTTAGACATAATTTAATTGAACATGTATAATATTGCAAGTAATGCTTTAAATAATCCATGGCCAGCTATTCTGTTTTTGATTTAATTAATTATGAGGTTGAGGGTAATTAGGATTTTTTATTAATATGGAACCATAGAGGTAAATAATAGAAGTAAAATGTATGCTTTACTGTTGATAGTTCTGAAATTGTATATCAAAATTTTTGCGGCAACAAAAATAGGGTGAAGATTATATTCGTATTCCCTATATTAAAACAAAAATAACTTTTCATTCTGGTTTATGATTACTCAATAAAAGATGTACACTTCCACAACGAATCTATGACTAAGGATAAACGCGAACAACTTCTTGAAATAATTCAGCCGTCATTTAAAATATCCCGTGGCTTACCATTACCCTTTGGACCCACCATAACCCGAGAGGGAATCAACTTTGCGGTATTCTCCAAGAATGCTACACAGGTTACTCTGGTTATTTTCACTGCACAGATTAAAACCCCTCTGCTGGAAATTCCTTTGGATCCGCGGTTCAATAAGACTGGTAATGTATGGCATATCCATATTACCGGATTGGATCCCGGTATTGAATACGGCTATCGTGTCGGTCGCGAACCTAATGAAACACCCCATCTGCATCGTTATGATTCCAATCTGATTTTAATCGACCCTTATACCAAAGCCCTGTCTGGCGGACATAAATGGGGTGAGCAGTTGCTTTCTGCTCATACCAAACGGGATCATCGTCATTCCTTAATTGCCCAGGATCATTTTAACTGGGAAGATGACCAACCCCTCAACATTCCACTGGCTGACTCTATTATTTATGAATTGCATGTCCGTGGATTTACACAGCATCCCACGGCTGAGGTCAGTCACCCAGGGACTTTTCAGGGAGTAATTGAAAAAATACCGTATCTGCAGGAACTGGGTATTACTGCAGTTGAACTTCTTCCTATAAACGAATTTGATGAAACCCACAATGATAAGGTAAATCCCCTCACTGGTAAACCACTCCTCCAATTTTGGGGATACGATTCAATTGCTTTCTTTGCTCCGAAGTCCTCCTATGCGGTCGACGATCAGCAGGGTCATCAGATCAGGGAATTCAAAGATATGGTCAAATCTCTGCATCAGGCTGGGATTGAAGTGATTCTGGATATTGTTTTTAATCATACGGCTGAAGGGGGTGCCCAAGGTATCACTTTTTCTTTCCGCGGTTTGGACAACTCCATTTATTATATGATTGATAAGGAAACAGGTCAATACCATAATTTTTCCGGTTGCGGTAATACTTTAAATTGCAACCATCCAGTGGTCCGCGACTTAATTCTTGATTGTTTGCGGTACTGGGTAGTGGAGATGCATGTAGATGGTTTTCGATTTGATCTGGCAGCAATTCTGGGGCGAGGTCAGGATGGTACATCGTTAGCCAATCCACCTTTGCTGGAGCACATTGCTGCCGATCCGGTTCTGGCCAACACCAAAATTATTGCCGAAGCATGGGATGCCGCTGGTCTGTATCAGGTGGGTTCTTTTCCTGCCTGGCAGCGTTGGGCCGAGTGGAACGGTAAATTCCGTGATGACATACGTCGTTATGTCCGTGGTGAAAGAGGGCTGGCTGGTGTTTTAGCCACGCGTTTAGCTGGCAGTTCCGACCTGTACCAACAGAGCGGTCGGGCTCCCTACCACAGCATAAATTTCATCACTTGTCATGACGGTTTTACACTTTATGATCTAGTCTCGTATAACCACAAATATAATATTGAAAATGGTGAAAATAACCGGGATGGTAGTGATCAAAATTTTAGTTGGAATTGTGGTAAAGAAGGACCAGCCCAGCATCCCCGTATCAATGCGCTGCGCAAACAACAGATTAAAAACATGTCGCTATTATTATTACTGGCTCAAGGCGTCCCCACGTTGCTGGCCGGTGATGAAATGGGACGAACACAAAAAGGTAATAACAACGCCTACTGTCAGGACAATGAAGTCAGCTGGCTTAACTGGAAATTACTGAAAGAAAATGAAGATTTGTTTCATTTTTTTAAAAATGCCATTCGTTTCCGCAAAGACCATCATGCTTTGCGACGCCGCACTTTTTTTGATTCTACCCAAGATGGGGAAAGTGATATTTCCTGGCATGGTCTTGAATTGAATAAACCTGATTGGAGTAAAGCCTCGCGCTGGCTGGCTTTTCATTTGACTCCTTACCATGAAGATCAAAGCCATATTTATATCATATCCAATGCCGGCACTAGAGCACAGACTTTTCAACTACCGCCCACCGGCAATCACACCCACTGGTACCGGGTGGCCGATACTGCAGCCAGACATCCCGAAGATTTCTTTTTGCCCGGACATGAAAAGCAGTTGGATAAGCCTGTGGAATATCACGCCCAGCCCAGGTCTACGGTTGTTTTAATATCAAAATAAAAACCAATCTAGTAGGCGCAACCTTTAGATTCCGTTTATCGTTCTATTATTTTTTACTCCAATAATATTTCTTCAACAACGCAAACTCTTGTTCGAAATTAGGTGTGAACACATCCTTATCTAAATTTGCTTCAATTTCCTGAATTTTCCAAAATCGCCCGACCTGGATTTCTTCCCGGTTAATTTTGAACGGACCATTATGTACCAGGCGGAAGGTATGCACCAGTTCACTCTCAAAATTGTTGCGCATTACATATCTATATAAAGTATGAAAGGTCCCTTTGGTGATACCTAACTCTTCTGCTGCCTCCCGCTGCAGGGCTGAGTGCAGGTCTTCTCCGGTATGGATATGACCACCAACCGCCGTGTCCCATTTTCCCGGCTGAACATCTTTATTCCTGGACCGTTTCTGCAAAAATAGTTGTCCATTATGGTTGAAGACATGGATATGTACCACCGGATGCAATAAATTGGGATTACCATGTACTGCACTTCGTGGTGCTTTACCAATTACTTTACCTTCCGGTGTTACCAGATCGAACCATTCTTCCCCTGCACTGGCTCGAAAACCACTTGAACCGCGTTTAAAAAAACGACTATATATAAATTGCCCGAACAGGATCAATCCAAAAATAATATAAAATAGTCCACCAGAAATAAATCCCCACGCTGCTTTACTCATGAAATAAGCAGAATACACAATTAATATTATATGAACCAATAATACTATAAATAGTACCCGGCATAACTGCCGCATCATCTTTAACTGCAGGTCATTCACGGTCAGATCCTTCATGTACCTTTTGCTCACTAATAACAGCAAAGGTGTTTTGGAAAAACCATGCACTCCCACCATGATGACCAGAATCAGTTCAATCAAGGCTGGCTTTAACTTAAAGAAAATGTCATTGTCGAGCAGAATCGAGATTCCGCCCATTAGTATAATCAGACCCACGTCAAACAAGACAAAGCCTTCTATCTGTCGGAAACGGATATAATAATATAAAAATTCGATCAGGCCGGTTACAACTGCAGTAATTAAAGCGATCCTGGTACCAAAAAATTCATCAGCCAGAATAAATACCAGTAAGGGAATGAAGCCGATTGTAAAGTTTTTAAAAAGAGATTTTTTATCCATAATCCAGGTCAACGACAATTTGTAGAATTTAGAAGTTACTACTATTTGATGCAACCAGTCCTGCTCTTTTGATCGACTGCCAGGAATATTTTCTTCTATCTACTCGTCCAATTAGAAGAGAATATTTTACGATTTAAAAGAGAAGGAAATTAGATTTGTACACATAGTTAAATATTGCTATATTTAACGTTTGATACTATGTGACTGTGGGGAATTTTATTGATTGCCATCAATATCAAGGAACTGCGTGAAAGGGTTCCCGAAATCATTTTCAAGCAGGGCCTCGATTATTATAAACAGGGCCGGGTTAAAATCACCAATCGGGATCACTCTTCCGTAATTGCTTCGGTGCAGGGTACCAATCTTTACATTGTACGTCTAACCGCCGACACCCGTCTGTTCGAATCTGTCTGCACCTGTCCGCATAAATATATATGTAAGCATGCCGTGGCTGCGGCTCTGGCCGTTATCGAAGACCATATGCGGGACAGCGAGTTGATTTTGGATTCAAACTGGCGCGAATATTTCGAAAAACAAATAGCAATCCAGCGGGTGAATTCTGAATTTTCCCAGGAAGTACGCTGGAAATTGATCTATGTAATTCATGTATTAGAAAATTACTGGAACCTGAAACCGATCAAAGTATATATGAAGAAAGATGGAACCTATGGCCGGTTGCAGGAACCTTCATATAGCGAACTATCCAAACAGAACGTGTTTAACACTTCCAGCGATCTGATCGTTATATCCTATCTGGAACGTTTACAATCGCAACAATCCAATACGTATTACCGGGGACGCCTGGAGGCATCGTATCTTCATTTTGGCCTGGATGGGGGAGAAATATTTAATCTGTTACGTAACAGTGAAATCCATCTTAAAAACGAAGACGGATCGATCGGACAACGTATACGTTACGGAAAAAAATCTTGGCGGCTGGTATTCCGGCTGGAAGAGAATAATTCCCACTATTCATTTCATCCTTATTTCTTACGTGATCAGGAACAGATCAAATTAGATCGGAATATTAAAATACTTACAACACGTCCCATCTGGTTTTATAGGGATGGTGAACTGCACACGGCTAATTTCCCTTTTGATTACTCCTATGTAAAATCATTTAGTGAAGAAGAGATGAAGATTTCTTTTTCCAAAGATGAGTATCAACTATTCATCTCTGACTTCTTGGCCAAACTACCGATCTTCCCCTATCTGGAGTTTCCGGAAGGTATTGCCGTACAGGAATTGACTCAGGTGTCCGGAAAACGCATCTATCTGGAAGAAATGGATGAACAACTGGTCGTGTCATTATCTATTCTGTATAATAACGTAGAAGTTTCGTTTAATCAGAACAATGAACAATTTCTGCATTACGATAAGAAAACCAATCATATTATACGTATCCGCCGGCGACGCGAAGTAGAGGAGAAAATTCGCGATGAGGTTGTAGCCAGTAATATCATTGAAGACACGCCGGGTTTATTTTATGCCAACTACGAAGCGGCGCTGGACTGGTTATTTGATGGTTTACCCAAATTGGTTCAAGCTGGATTCGAGGTGATGGGCGAAGAGAGTTTAGTACGTTTCCGGGTCCGGCGACACAAACCAACCATCAGTACTTCGTTTTCTTCAGAAACCGACTGGTTCGATTTGCATCTGGAGATCGATTTTGATGGAGTAAGTCTGACCTTGGCCGAACTTAAGAAGGCTTTGCAAAAACAGAAAAGATATGTCCGGTTGCGTGATGGCAGTATCGCTCGCCTTCCGGAAAGACTGATCCAGAAATT
>CAYSHN010000111.1:0-9455 GCA_964430815.1 uncultured Calditrichota bacterium
ATCTACTCCGCTTTGTTATAAGGTCTGACGATGTTATCCAATCTATTTTCATTTCCAATTAATCAATATATGAACGTATTAATACCACCATGGCCCGTTTTAATTTAAGTGAAAATACTTCTACCAGTCGCTTGTAAATATCGGCCACGTCGGCAAGCAGCATGTAAATGAACGGTATTACATAAACCGCAATTAATAAACCAATAATCAGAGTCTTCATCCTGTTCTCCTGTCTTTACTGTGCCTACGAGAAATCAAATTACATGTTTAATGAAAATATTGATAACAATAACAACATAGTTACATATTCCCGCTAAACCCTGAACTCTATTACAATATGCTATGATATAGATATGGATATTTATACTCTCCAAATCGATCGTATCATTTTAAATATTCTCTTGTTATTTTTATCTTCCCGAATACCACATAATTCACTAAATTTTATCAACAAGAGTTAAAAACGCCGCATAATATCATATAAGAGGGCAAGCATATGGGCAGTGTAAAAGACTTAAAAATTATTAAACCGGTCGAGGAAAAAGAGAGCGGTATCGGTCAATTTTATTTCTCAGACCGTTATTCGGTTTTTGATTGGGGTGAAATGCCCGATCTGATCAAAGATAAAGGCAAGTCTTTATGCATTTTAGGTGCCTTCTTTTTTGAGAAACTCGAGAAAATGTGTGTCACCACCCATTATCAGGGGTTGGTTGAAAATGGAACGGTCAAACATCTGGCGCAACTGAAGCAGCCTTCCGGTGTGATGCAGGTATCACTGGTTCGGGTACTAAAACCAAAAATGGATAAAACCGCCTACAATTACTCGTTATACCTGTCTAAACCGGTTAACTGCCTTATTCCCCTGGAAGTAATTTACCGGAATTCGCTGCCGGCCGGATCCAGCGTATTCAAACGACTGCAAAATGGCAGTTTGTCCCTAGCCGATCTCGGTTTACAGCAGATGCCTGAACCCAATACCATTCTATCTTCACCCTTATTAGATTGCTCAACCAAATTGGAAGCAACGGATCGTTATCTCTCCTGGAGTGAAGCCGGACAAATTTCAGGAATGAGTAAAGAAGAAGTTGAAAAACTCAAAACTACTACAAATTTAATAAACGACCTGATCAGCAAACAGGTCAAAGCTGTAGGATTATTTAATGAAGACGGCAAGGTTGAATTTGCTTTCGACATGTACCGGAACCTGATGCTGGTTGATGTGTTGGGTACTCCCGATGAATGCCGTTTTACATCAAACGGTATTCCGGTGAGTAAGGAAGTTGCCCGCATTTATTACCGGAAAACTTCATGGTTCAAAGATCTGGAATCGGCCAAAGTGAAAGACCGTGTCAACTGGAAAAAACATGTCACCACTCAACCACCTAAATTGCCCAAACGGCTATTCGAATTGATCGGTCATCTATATCAGTCCACCTGTAATGAGATCACTCAACGCCGCTGGTTTGCTGTTCCCGCGCTGCCCACTATTCTGCAATATATCCGGGAACAAATCGAGAATTAATTTGGTTCTCTTTTAATGCCGCCAGATTCATCTTGTTTTAACTGGTTACGAGTTATATACTCTATACTTAAACAGATGAATGGCTTTAAACTGAATTATTATGTAGGAATGATGATTATTTCACCAGGAATGTATATAAAATATAATCATGAGGATATTATGGAAAAAAGAACTGTTAAAATTCCCAATATAAATTGTGTGCATTGTGTTCATACCATTGAATCTGAACTCTCAGCTTTGCCTTATATTGTATCTGTGCGCGCCAACCTTAGCAGTAAGGAAGTCGAAATCGAATGGGACAAAGAACAAAATTGGCCAAACATTGTTGCCTTGTTGAAAGGAATTAATTATCCACCCCAGGAATAACTCCCCGGAGCATATGTCCGAAAAACAGATTACTCTGCCCATCAGTGGTATGACCTGTGCTAATTGCGCCGCTACCATTGAAAGAACATTGAATAGAAAGACTGCAGGTATCATCCAGGCTACAGTCAATCTGGCCACAGAAAAAGCGACCATTACCTATATCCCTGATAAGATTGATTACCCCCAAATTGTTGCCGCCATTCGTAACATTGGCTACGATGTGATTGATACTACGGGTGCGGAAGACGCTGCCGATCTCGAACAACAGATAAGGGATAAAGAGATTCAAATCCAAACCAGAAAATTCTGGATCGGTGTAGCTTTAGCACTGCCGCTGTTCATTTTCAGTATGTTGCGGGATTTTCAGTTACTCTTTCCCTGGGCATATCAAACCTGGTCATTGTGGTTTATGTTAATACTTGCCACTCCGGTACAATTCTATGTGGGTAGTGATTTTTACCGCGGTGCGTATAAGTCATTAAAAAACCTGTCAGCGAATATGGACGTCCTGGTGACCATGGGCTCCTCGGTGGCTTATTTATACAGTTTAATCGTTACGATAGCCATGACCCTACAGGTTCATGAGTTAGGGCATCATGTTTATTACGAAACAGCAGCGTTAATCATCACCCTGATTAAATTGGGTAAATTACTGGAAATCCGGGCTAAGGGTAAAACCAGTCAGGCCATAAAAAAATTGATGCACTTACAACCAAAAACTGCCCGGGTATTACGTGCCAATCAGGAGATTGATATCCCGCTGCGGGAGATAAAAATTAACGATATCGTCATAGTTCGTCCCGGCGAAAAGATCCCGGTGGATGGGGTCATAACTGAAGGTGAAGCGGCTATTGATGAGAGCATGCTGACCGGTGAAAGTATGCCGGTTGAGAAAAATACAGATGACCAGGTTTTTGGTGCGACGATTAATAAAAATGGTCTGCTTAAAATGAGAACCACTAAGATCGGCAACGAAACCTTTCTGGCCCAGATTATAAAACTTGTAGAACAGACCCAGGCCAGCAAGGCACCGATCCAGAAATTAGCCGATAAGGTATCAGCCATATTTGTACCGACTGTCATCTTGATTGCTATAGTGGTTTTTATTTTCTGGTGGGTATTCAGTGGAGATTTCACAGCTGCGATTCTACGCCTGGTGGCCGTCCTGGTAATTGCCTGTCCCTGTGCCCTGGGTTTGGCTACACCAACCGCTATCATGGTGTCCACCGGCCGAGCTGCCCAGTTGGGAATATTATTCAGGAACAGCGAAGCGCTGGATCTGGCCGAAAAAGTATCCCACATCATTTTGGACAAGACCGGCACGATTACCACGGGTAAGCCAACCGTTGCCGAAATGGTGATAGCTGATAAAACTGGATTCGATGAAAAGAAATTATTGTACTGGGCAGCATCGATGGAAAAAGGATCACAGCACCCGCTGGCTGAGGCGATCGTTCGGGCTGCCGAGTTGCAGAATTTGAAATTGAACCACCCCGATCATTTTGAATCTTATTCCGGTTTCGGAATTGCTGGTGGGATCGACAATCATAAAATTATAATCGGCAGAAGATCATTTTTAACCCAGCGGGGGATATCTACTGAAAGTTTAATTACCGAGGCTAGACGAATGGAAAATGAGGCGAAAACGGTGGTCTGGCTTGCCGGCGACCAACAGCTGGTTGGTGTCATTGCTTTAAATGATCCGTTGCAAGAAGATGCTATTCCGGCTATCTCGAAATTAGTTAAAGAAAATTATCAACTCAGCCTGGTTACCGGTGATAACCGGATTACGGCTGAATCTATTGGAAAAAAAACTGGGATCAGCAATATATATGCTGAAGTTTTACCTGCTGAAAAAGCTGATCTGGTTGACCAGATAAAAAAACAGAGTAAGGGTTTGGTGGCCATGGTTGGTGACGGAATCAATGATGCACCGGCGCTGGCCCGGGCGGATGTGGGCATGGCCATGGGTCGTGGCACCGATATCGCCATGGAGACAGCGGAGATTACTTTAATGGGAAATAGTCTGAACAGTGTGCATCAGGCTCTCAAATTAAGTAAAACGACCATGCGGATAATCAGGCAAAACCTGTTCTGGGCCTTTTTCTATAATCTGATCCTGATCCCGGTAGCAGCCGGTGTATTTTATCCCCTGCACTTTTTGCCTTCTTTTTTACGTACCTTACATCCCATCCTGGCCGCTCTGGCTATGGCCTTCAGCAGTGTGACCGTGGTGACCAATAGTTTACGTCTCAAAAACGCCCAATAAACAGGACAAATGTCCTGATCTTTTTCCCCGAATGAAGGTTAAAGTAGTTTGCATGATTTTTTTATTTTATACTAATATCAATCAGGAGATTTCCGTACAAGTAGTAGAGACCTACTCTTCTAAAACAGGATTTTTAACCTGAAAAATCCGGGATACTAACTCGCGTTTGGCTTTAAGATTTTTATTATAAAACCTGTTTTCCGGCTTATCCGGTTTGAGTTTCCATTCGCTGGAAATCTGTTCCAGATCGTTCCACAATTGCCACTTATAAGAATAATTCTTACCGCTGATGGAATTTAATGAGGCAATCTGTGCGGGAGAAAACCAGGTATGGTCAAGTTTTGCGATAATGAGTATCGCATCGATATTGTAATAGTCATGCCGGGAAATTTCGAATATTCGGCGGCGTTGATCGTAATCCAGGTTAGTCTTTTGTTTAAGCAGGGCTTTAAATCGTGTGGAGTTAGTATATTCTTTATCCTTCAGGTCTGACAGGCCTGGATCGGAAATATCTTCTCGCTGCAGTTGTTCAATCACCTGATCGGTGATCTGAAAAACATTTTTACGGCTGACCTCTTGATTAAACACATTTTGCAGAAAGAAAAGACATATAAAGGAAAACAGAGCCGCAACTATGGGAGTGGCGATCCAACCGGCTACAATTTCCCCCATCACGCTATACTTAATTCCCTTTACTCCTTTGATAATACCAATACCGATTATGGCACCCACCACCGCCTGCGAACTGGATACCGGTACCAGTGGAATAGACGGTAATCCATGATGGATTAAAAAACTTTCCAATCCCTCCGAGGAGAACAGAAACAAAACGAGTGCTTCAGCCAGAACTACCACCAGGGCTGTTTCCGGTGACAGTTTTAATAGACTTCCACCGACCGTTTCCATGACTTTGCGGGAATAAGTATAAGCGCCAACAGCGACAGCTATCCCACCTAAAAAAAATAGTTGTTGGATACCGGAAAATTTTATAACCCCGAACAACTCAAAATCATTAAAGGGAGCAACCGGGACAAACACACCCATTACGTTAGCAATATTATTGGCACCCAGACTATAGGCACAAAATGCACCTACCAGGATCAGACCTACCCTGGTGTACACATCCAGACGCAACAAATGAATTTTTAATCTTTTCAGTGTACTGCGCATGATTAAATATAAAATGATAGCCAACAGTGCAGCCAGCAGTGGGCACATGATCCAGATCGATACAATCTTAGTAAAGGAATTATAATCAGTTTCTGAACCACTGAATAAATTCCAGCCGATAATCGCTCCTACAATAGCTTGTGAAGTTGACACTGGCAGACCCCATTTAGTCATCCAGAAAACAGTGATGGCAGCAGCCAGTGCCACCATGAATGATCCGGCGATGGCATTTACCGAACCCAGTTCACCCAGAGTATAGGCCGCACCGGCACCGCTGAATACCGCACCAAGAATAACAAATAATCCGCAAATTAAAGCTGCTGTCCGGAAACGGATCATCCTGGTTCCAACTGCAGTACCAAAGACATGGGCAGAATCATTGGCACCCAGCGACCAGCCCATAAATAAACCGCTGGACAGAAAAATCAGCAGCATAATTCCTTCTCCTCACCAATAATCAACTAAACCTGAGCTGCAGCTAAGTCATGATAATAAATATTTAATTAGATTGTACGTTTGATTGTATAGATCGTCAAGCGATCGGCAACTCCCTCAGCTTGATCCGATACATTTTGTATGTTTATCACAAAATAACGCAGGTGGAATTTCTGGCTCAGATCTATTTTCATTTGAAAAGCCTGGCGTTTAAGATTACTGCCGATCCGATCCGCTTCCTTTTCATAAAAATATACTTTATGCAGGTGGTCTTTTACTGCGTTGACGTCCTTAAAGAAAGCACGGGCAGCTTTAACCAGTTCTTCAGCAGCCTGTACCGACTGTTTAGTCAATTCAATAAATTGCTGATTTAACTCAACAGGAATTTGTGGATTTTCGATATCCAACTGTTCAATGGTCTCCTTCATGGTATCCAATACATCGTCGGTATGCTCCAAAAGTGCCCAGACGTCACTGCGATGTTCAGGTATCAGGGTCTGGGTGTACAGCCGGTTTTCGATGGTGCGGCGTAGTTGGTCCGCTTTGCGCTCAAAATCGATTATAAGTTTTTGCCTATCTTTAAAATCATCAACCTTTTTTTCAAGATAATTTTTTACGGCGTCAATAAAGATCAATCCCCCCTGACTCACCGCGTCCAGATATTCATCGATTTGGGATTCTAATTCTTTTGTTGTTTTAAATAAGATAGCCATACTGGATTCCTCAGAAATTAATACAATTCTAAAATCATGGATATGAAGGTAAATCTATATATATGATTTTTACTTTAGCAAATATTATAATAACAAGCAAGGAGGTATAAGGTATCGGATTTAAAAAGTAAGATTGTTTAATAGTCCCTGAGTCCCTTAGTCCCTGTTATGTAAAGTGTCAAGCTCAAATTGTTCTTTGACATATTTTTCTCAGGGACTCAGGTACTCAGGGATTAAGGGACTTGTAGTATTAACTATCTTAAACTATATTTCCGCAGGGGAAAATTATGCGTATTCCAGTTGAACAAAGTGTGGTTCTGATTATTGATATCCAGGAGAAACTGCTTCCTCATATGCAGGAACAACAGTCATTACTGGAAAATTGTCAAAAACTTATCAAAGGATTGACAGTACTGGAGGTTCCATTTATACTTACCGAACAATATTCCAAGGGCCTGGGTGCCGCTGTTGAAGGGATAAAGACCCTGCTGCCAACGGTTCAACCCCTGGAGAAGATATCGTTCAGCTGCGGCGACAACGAAACTTTCAATTCAGCGCTGGTCAAATTAAAAAAGAATTATGTAATAATTGCCGGAATTGAAGCACATGTGTGTGTGCTGCAGACTGTGGTCGATTTACTTCAGTGCAAATATCAACCAGTTGTAATTGAAGATTGTATTTCGTCGCGCAGGTCGAATGATAAAATCGTTGCGGTTAGGCGAATGCGCCAGGAGGGGGCGATTATTTCAACTTGTGAATCTATTCTTTTTGAACTTTGCCGGCAGGCCGGAACGGAAACATTTAAATCTATCTCAAAAATTATAAAATAAGATTACCTCCCAGCTCCAACCATTTAATCAACCGCAGATGCACGCGGATATACGCAGATAATATAATAATTATTAATATTTCTCTGTGTTATCCATGCCTACTTAGTGTCACTCCGTGTATTTTTTATCTCACGGAGATCTACGGCAGAGCAGACACAGAAAATACAAAGAAAAAAATTGGAAACTTTATCGGCGTTAATCCGCGTGCATCTGCGTTTAATGGATAAAAAAAAGGGCGGATTGAGTTCCGCCCTTACAGTATACCTCTAACGCTTAGTGCTTACTTCACGTTGATAGCAATCTGTTTAGGTTTGGCTGTCTCGGTCTTGGGCAATTCGATGGTCAGAATGCCGTCCTTGAATGAGGCGTCAACCTGATCTTGTTTGATCTCCGAGTTGATCCGGAACATGCGTTCGAACTTCCCGAAGCGGCGTTCATAGTATTGATAGTCCCCTTCTTTCTCTTCCTGTTCCGATTTCTTCTCACCTTTGACGATCAGTACACCATCTTCCAGCGAAATCTGCACGTCATCTTTGCTTAAACCCGGAAGTTCCATTACCACCTTGTAAGCGTCTTTGTTTTCTTTGATATCCACAGCCGGATACCAGGCTTCATCCGTACGGCTCAACATACGATCAGCACCAAAGAATTCATCAAAGAGGCCTTCGGCCAGATTGAACAGACTGCGATTTGGATTCCATTTTACTAGTGTCATGATTTATCTCCTTTTTTATTTTGTTATTATTTTCAGTTAACTAAACTATATTATCTAATGACAAACACCGTGCCAAATTATCATTTAATTGCTTAACATATTGTTTGTAAATCAGTTAGTAGTAAAAACATGGAGGTCTGAATCAGTAAATAAAGGTGTCATTTTGGCATAAATCTATGATAATATGGCATAAATATGAATTATTTACTGACTCAACAGATTCTTATTGATAAGGAAAGCCTATATTCGTTTGTATACTTAAAGAAAATGTAGATAAAATATTTATTAGAAGGTGCTGGAGATGCTTTCAGTGCCAGCCCCTTCGTTCACTGATTATTTACTTTTCCGCATTTTCCAGCATAACTTCGACGGTCTCATAATTCACTGCCCCAAAAATGTCTTCTATATTATCAGTATAAGCAGAATTATGACTCATAATGGCATCTTTCAACATGAAGGCTTTATAGTCCAGATCGTGGGCCCCAAAATAAGTGGCCAGAACACAGCCAACCGAACTCAAACCGCAAAGGAAAACCGTATTACATTTCTTATCCTGCAGGATTTGATTAAGCCCGGTTTTATTAAACGAATTACCGTAATTCTTAATTACCATCGGATCATCGGTGTTAACCTTAACAGTTGCCGGGAATTGAAATGCTTCCGTGCCGGGTGCGGGCCCACTAGCCGGATCGGTATGATGAACCCGAATAACCGGAAAACCGTTTTTCCTGAACATATCAATAAACACATTGATCATGTACAGGCCAACTTCTTTTTCTCGTTCCGGGATCATCGGCAGGTATTGGTTCTGAATATCAATAACCACCAACGCCGGTCGCATCCTTTTACTTTTTGCTTCAGCTTTACCTTGAGCCAGAACTATACCCGACATCAGCAAAACCATCAAAATGAAAATAAATAACCTCCTCATAATAACTCCTTTTAAGATATTAAAGATCTTGGCAATATGTACTAATTGAATTTATTGATTATTACGATCAAGACCGGGTATTGTTGCAGATACCTTTAGCGCAGTAATAACATTTTCCTGGCCTGTTCAAATTCCGCTGTTTTTAAACGGCAGATATACAATCCGGAGGCGACATCCTTTCCGCTTTGATTACACCCATCCCATTGGATTTTATAGCGGCCCCTCTCTTTCAGTTCATTCAGCAGCGAACGGATCAATTGCCCGCGGTTATTATAGATTTCCAATTTTACCTGAGTAGCATACTTAACATTAATTTCCATCGTAGTCGTTGGATTGAATGGATTGGGATAATTAGCAGATAGAGAAAATTCATTTACTGTAACCGGTGGCTGATCCGTAATATCCAGCAGCACCAGTTTCTCCCAGACGGATTGGGCTGAATCGGCATGTACCTGCAATTGATTTAATATATCTCCGCCGACCATGGCAAAACCGAGAGTGAGG
>CAYSHN010000112.1:0-9369 GCA_964430815.1 uncultured Calditrichota bacterium
GAATGAACAGCGTTGGAAAGAGGAGTTGGACGATGCTATAAAAGAGATCGAATTCAACACCGCCGATTATGATTTTCCGGTGGGTAAGGTAGAATTTTTTATAAATCCGGGAAATACCATATACATGGAAAACTATGAGCAGATCGCACGCCGGTTTATATTCTATATGACTCATGGATTCGAACAGGATATGCCGGTCGGTTATGGCAATATGACCTGGTTCACCGGACCCTATAAAAATTTGGTCATTCTTGAAGATACCCCAGCCCCTGATTACCAGTGGTTTTATGATCCGACCTGGAGTTATACCACGGCTCAAATCACGGCTTATCAGGAAGCGATATTTGATCATATGTTCGATAATATCGGGCGCGGGATCATCTATGATCAAATGTGGCATGATTACTCGATCACCTCCCAACCACAATATGGCAAATCCCGCATCATGAATAAAAATAACCTGGCTATGTATGATGCCATTAAGACAAAATTTGCTACCCGTGATATCTACTGCCCGACACCATTGGAATTGACCAACAAACTGCGAGCCATGGCCCAATGGGATTATAATTGGGAATCTACAGATGACAGAGTTCGGATTACTTTTGATCTTTCACGTACACGTGTAGATACTATTCCTTATTTCATCGGTGGCATGGGTTTAAAACTGGATAATACTGATCAATATATTCAAAAAGTAACCATCAATAATAAAGAACATTTTGCCTTTGAAGACCGGCACGTTATTCTGCCGGATCTGCAGAAAGGTAAAAATACCATCGAGGTACAGTTGGGTCCTGAACATTACCGTCAGCCGCACCTGACCTATATTTCCAAGCATATGCCTACAATCGACAAATCTGGGGATGATCTGATCGTGTCGGTGATGACCAGAAGCAAAGCCCGCCTTCATTTCTATTGTGAGGATGGATATATTCTGCTGAATGCCGACGAACAGGAAAACAATCGTAAAGGTGATCATCTGATCGGGGGATCTATTAACTCAGATCGAAAAGTAGTATTAAGAAAATTAAATAATAAAGGATTTAAATTAATCCGCTGTTCCATCCCGTTGATCGACTGCCGGGAAAAAAGTTCTGCCCTTACCTTGGTGTTGAAACCCGCTGAAACGACAGAACAGGCTGTCCTTTTTTATTCTGAAAAAATTCCAAAAACAGTAATCTTTAATTCAAAAAATGTGGAAATTACAAAAAACGAGAACAACTATTTGATTAACCTGCCTGAATTTAAAAATCAGGCTGAATTGATCATCACCTATTAAGGGAGGGGTGGTATGAAGAACATTCTTTGCCTTGGCCTGATATTTTTAATGACCTGTTTTTCGAATGGACAGGTAAAAAATGACTGGCAACCGCTGGCAGACTGGGGGCACTGGCGGCTTGGACAAAAAGCCGATCTAGAATTTTTGGCCAGGAATCATATGACCATTACTTTTGGCAGTGGTGCACCTAATTTTGAATCCAGCACACGCGAAGAGTTCGATAAAAAAATAACCGAGGCCAAAAAATTTAATCAGAATTATCACGATCAAGGGTACATCGTACTACGATACCTGTCTACATCCTTGAATGGTGAAACAGCAACTAATAAAGATGAGCCGCGAAAAGATCAGATCGAAATGTTAAAATTTTATAACGAAACGTGGGATAATTTTAAGGATATCATAGGCCCTAAACCAGCCGAGGATCCGACAACATGGATGATGGTTCGCCCTGACGGTTCATTTCCTCATTATCGTTACGCACCTTATGGAAAAGAAACAGGCGGTGGTTTTGAAGCCTGGGGGTGCCCCGATAATCCGTACTATGTTCGCATGATGGAGGGTAAAATCCGCCAGCAGGCTGCTACCGGAATTGACGGATCCTATGTTGACTGGACTCATATTGCCGGTGGAACCTGCTATTGTTCATATACCCGTCAAAATTTTATTGCCTATCTAAAAGAGAACCTGCCGGCCGAAATCGCTCAGGCTAAATATAGCACCACTGAATACGAACAGATTAAACTTCCTGAAAAGCGGGGTGATAAGTTCTGGATGGAGTGGATTACATTTCGCTGCCATGCTGTCGCTGAATTCCATAAAAAACTGCGCCAGGCAGCACGCGAGATCAATCCTCATTTCATGATTTCCGGTAATATTTTTGGGGGATTCGGTTATGGACCGATCGCCTATGATGCCGCGGGAAATATGGAAATGCTTGGACGTGATGGATATGATGATTTCATATACTCCGAGATGCAGGAATATCTGGATAGTGCTCCGCGCAAGAATGAACAAGGTATGAAAATTACCAACAGCCCGGCTTTAAAATTTTTATCGGCTGCAGCACATGGAAAACCGGTAATCATTTATGCTACAGAAATTACGCCACCGATCTTCCCCAACCCGACCGAGAAATGCCTGAGTGCCATGGCCCAGATTAATATTGCCGAGGCTATGGCTAATCATACTATCTTCCGTGAAAAGAGGGAAACCCCTCCGGGCGCTACAGCGATGTACACTTTTGTTGCACCCAATGAATCTTACTTGCTCGGTGCGCAACTGTACAGTAATGTGGCCATTCTGGCCTCACTAAATCAGTACCTGGCAGATGAAATAAGTTTTGCATTCAGTACCTCACGCGTTTTAGCTGACCGGGGAATCAGCCATGTATTCATTGTGGAGAATGATTTGGTCAATAATCGCCTGGCAGGCTTGGACCTGATCATCATTCCTTATCTGCCCTTGCTTTCACTGGAAAAGCAGGAAGTGTTGAAGAAATTTGCTGAGGATGGTGGTACTCTCATGGTGCTGGGAGCAAGTGGAATAAAAAATGAATACAATCTGCTCAACAAGCAAAATATTTTCCTGCAGATGATGCAACTAAAAGAATTTCCGGATAGTGAAAATAAATACACGGTGGGTAAAGGAAAATTGGTTTTTGTACCGGTAAATTTACCGGAAAATAAATTCCTGGTTCAAATGCAATCAAAATCCGCCGCCACAACTTTCGGCCCGGCAATGGCTGATGTATTTCCTGATATCCCGGAAGGATACACTAGAGGTAAGATCGATCCCCCACTGCGCAGGATCCTGGATAGGATTGCCTATAAGATTTTAGAATCCACCGATATTAAAATTACCCGGTTGATGAATCCGGCACCTTATGTGGAAGTCACGACCATGCAGCAGACAGAAAAGAATCATTATTTGGTGCACCTGGTGAATTATAATGTAACCCTGGATGGAACCATTACTCCAGCGGAAAATTTATTAGTGCAGGTAAAGATACCAACCGCGAAAAAGGTCAAAAAAGTCAGTTTTAGTGGAAACCTTTCACCGTTACAGGAGATCACTTTCAAGACGGGTGCAGGAGTTATTATGCTGCAAATTCCGAAGGTTGATCTCTATGGCCTGGCTCTGGTAGAATTGCAGTAGTGATAAAAGTACTATTGCTTTAGAGCGTGGCGGCGGCCTCCTGACGGTGACATATAGAGTTATGGTGGATAAACAACCGCCTGATCCGGTTGCGGATTTTTATGATCAATGAAAACCATATGTTAAAAATAATATACGATATGTCAAAAAAAATAATTGATAGACCAAAATTAATCATTATTCTGTTATGGACTATGGGATTTGGCAATGGATTTTATTGTTCAAAAAAAAGTGTTGAACCCGTGGATGATACCTCGGTTGTTTTAACAGAGATTGATGACGTCCTGCCTAATCCCTTCAAAGGTTTTGCGCCCTGGGTAGGAACTCATTATTCTGTTTATCAGACCACCTTACAATATGTAAACTGTGAGTGGAAAGACCTGGAGCCCTTCCAGGGAGTATATAACTGGAATAATCTGGAAAAAAATTGGGGGAATGTTGTAATAACAGGTAACCGGGTGGGTTTCCGTATTTCAGCTGCAACTCCGGGAACGATCAACCATTATGACATTCCGGAATGGTTAGTCAATCAAGGCATTCAAATGCGTGCTTATGAAATTGACAATCAACATGGCCTGGCGCCTGATTGGGATGATCCCAGATTCCTGCAGGCACACCACGATTTTATTGCTGCGCTTGGATCACGTTATGATAGTGATACAAGGGTTGGCTGGATCGACATTGGCTCTTATGGTTTCTGGGGTGAGTGGCATGTGTATCTGAATGATACGTTGGCGGCAACGCAAGCCACCAAACAGGCTATTCTGGATGATTATTTCTCGGGCTTTCCCACAAAAGCTAAAGTTATCGCTTTCGATGATGATTTTGCGACTGCCTATGTAACGGATCGTAATGGGGGTATCCGTAACGATTGCCTGGGCGAAGAGGATTCCAATAACTGGTATCTGGAAAGCCTGAACGGGATCGATCCGCTGCTAAACGGCCGGGTGTGGAAATCGGCGATTATAACCGGTGAATTTTGTGGAGGGGAGGAGGGAGCGGTACAGGGTACGACAGAACGATTTAATCTGAATTATTCTTTCATTGAGCAAACTCACTGGTCATTTATTGGTCCCGCAGGTGGAGCAATCTCACCGCAGAGCGAAGCGCATAAAAAGAATCTGGATAAACTTTATAAAAAACTTGGTTATCGGTTTGTGCTCAGAAAGGTTGAACATGCTACCGCTACTAGTGCCGGTACAGCATTAACACTGGCGATAACAGTAGATAATAAAGGGGTAGCGCCGTTCTACTTTCAATGGCCGCTGGTTTGCTACCTGGTTGCTGAAGATAGTGTGGTTATACAGCAAACACTGGATGTGGATATCCGTGATTGGTTACCAGGTACTAACTGGTCTGAAACCACTCTACAATTACCCCCCCAATTGTCTCCTCTGACTTATGATATTAAGTTTGCTATAATTGATCCATTAACCGAGCAAGCGGGAATAAGGTTTGCCAATACCGGCCGGGACGAGCAGGGAAGGTATCTGGTCAGCCGTTTGAAAATAGAATAAAATTATAGATTAAGGTTTTGACATGAATTTTAAAAAATTGTCATTAGTAATTTTATTCATCCCGGTTTGGATCTCTATGGGATGGTCTCAAACCGGTAGGCAGGAGCAACAACCGGTACGACAAATTATAAACGAACTGCGTACTCCTTCGGCGGTTATGCGTATATGGTGGACCGGTCAGAATGGCTGGTTGATTGAAAACGATACCATTTTAATCGGCACAGATCTATGCCTTGAGTCCGCAGAACGTTTTTATACAGCGCCAGTCTCGGCAGACCAATTAGCAGCTGAACTTGATGTTCTCTTTATCACTCATGAACATGATGACCATTTCGAACGGGAAACATGTAGAATACTGGCCGGAAAATCAAAATGTCTTTTCGTCATGCCGGGGAATTGCCTGCAGGTTGCCCTCGATCTGGGAATTCCGCGCGAACGTATTATTGTTGCGGTTCCCAAACAGCCATTCGGGATCGGAGCAATTAAAGTAAGACCCTTGCGCGCCATTCATGGTAATCCACGTTATGCCATTTTTGAAGAAGCCAATCTGGAAGATTGCGGGTATCTGATCAGTATTGGTGGCAAAGATATCCTGCAGCCGGGAGATACTGTGTTACTGGAGGATCATCTTTTTCTGAAACATGTGGACGTACTGTTTTTTTCTCCCACAGAACACAATATGCATATTCAACCGTCGGTAATATTGATTAATGAACTGGAACCAGATTATATTCTGCCCCAGCATGGTGGCACCTTCAGGATTACAGCAGCTAATCGATTCTGGACGACAAATTATGCTTATGAAGTAAAAATGCTGTTAAGCAAAGATCTCCGATCGCGATATCATGAGCTGGAGCAGGGTGGATTAATCGAAATTAACTAATCATGACGGATTTTATTATTTTAAGTATTTAACACTATGAAAAATCCATTACAACACAGGTTGAAACGCCATTACGGCGATCCCCGTATAGGTATCTATTCAGTTTGCTCGGCAAACCGCTATGTTCTGGAGGCTGCCATGCTGCAGGCCCGGCAGGACAATAGTATACTGCTGATAGAATCCACCTCCAATCAGGTGGATCAATTCGGTGGTTATTCAGGTATGACGCCAATGGATTTTGTATTCTTCGTCAAGAACATTGCTGAACGAATTCAAATGCCCTGGCCTCGTATTCTATTAGGAGGCGATCATTTGGGCCCCAATGTCTGGCAAAATGAGACCGCCGAACCCGCCATGCAAAAGGCGATTGAACAGATTCGTGCTTATGTCGCAGCCGGGTATTCGAAAATTCATCTGGATACCAGTATGTGTCTGCAGGGTGATCCTGTTACCCCTTCCGGGAGCATTTCACCGGAACTGGTGGCAGAACGGGCAGCAGATTTATGTGTAGTAGCGGAAAAAACTTTTGCATCCAGGTCAAAAGTATCACTGGCACCGATCTATGTGATCGGAACCGATGTACCTGTTCCAGGTGGTGCACAGCGTAATATGTCCCATATTGAAATCAGCAATGTCAATAGAGTCAGTGAAACAATTGAATTGACACGTTTAGCCTTTATCGATCATGGACTGCAGGATGCCTGGAACAGGGTAGTAGCCGTGGTCGTTCAACCGGGAGTCGAATTTTCTGATACTTCAGTCATCGATTATAATCACCCGGCGGCGGCCAAATTGTCAAAGTTTATTTCAAAAACAGAACCGTTTCTATATGAAGCCCATTCTACTGATTTTCAACTCCCGTCGGCATTGGTTGAAATGGTAGGTGATCATTTCGCGATATTGAAAGTAGGTCCCTGGTTGACGTTTGTTTTTCGCGAGGCTATTTTCGGCTTATCATCCATGGAAGATGAATATTTACGGAATAAAAAAACCGTTACTCTTTCACAGATAAAAGATACAATAGAAAAGTCCATGTTGAATAAACCAAAATATTGGCAAAAACATTATTCGGGTGATAAACATAAACAGATTCTGGCCCGCGCGTACAGTTACAGTGACCGCGTACGTTATTATTGGCCGGAAGAACCAGTTCAGGAATCTTTGAACCGCTTATTGTATAATTTGCAGAATGATCCACCCCCTTTAAATCTGGTTTCGCAATATTTCCCGGAGCAGTATTGGAAAATACGGGAGCAGTTATTGGAGAACGATCCCGTACAAATAATTTATGATTGCATTCGCAAGGTGCTTAAATACTATTCCCGGGCAGCGGGAATGTTAAAAGAATAATCCGAAGGAGGTCCTGTGAAAATCCGATCCTGGTTAATCTATGCAATCGTCACTACCACATTTTGGGGTGTCTGGGGTGCACTTATTGAAATGCCGGAAAAAGCCGGTTTCCCGGCTACCCTTGGTTATACGGTTTGGGCGTTGACGATGATCATTCCTGCAATCGTTGCTCTGTGGATAATTAAATGGAAATTGGAGTACGATTTTCGATCGATTTTATTAGGATGCTTGATTGGATTCACCGGTGCCGGGGGACAATTGATCCTGTTTCAAGCCCTGCGTACCGGTCCGGCCTATCTGGTCTTTCCATTTATTTCCCTTTCGCCAGTAGTGACCATACTCTTGTCAGTGATTTTTTTAAAAGAGCGGGCCAGTCGCCGTGGCTGGATTGGTATCGTTCTGGCCATGATCGCTATGCCTTTACTTTCCTATCAACCTCCACAGAGTTCAGCCGGTCAGGGTCTTCTTTGGGTAATCCTGGCTCTGCTGGTATTTCTGGCTTGGGGAATACAGGCTTATATAATGAAATTTGCCAACCGGACCATGAAAGCCGAAAGCATTTTCTTTTACATGATGTTAACCGGTCTTGTTCTGATACCAATTGCTTTGTGGATGACCGATTTTACTCAGCCAATTAACTGGGGTTTTAAAGGTCCATACCTGGCGGCCATGATTCAGATTCTCAATGCTATTGGTGCCTTGACCATTGTTTATGCTTTTCGTTATGGTAAAGCAATGATTGTAAGTCCATTGACCAATGCGGTGGCTCCGGTCATCACTATTATTATATCTCTATCAATTTATGGCGTCATTCCGCAGGCATTTAGTTTAATGGGCATGGGACTGGCACTAATCTCTATATTTTTGCTGGCCATTGAAGATGAAGGAGAACCAACATCTTAATATGGATAAATTCCTCTCTAATAAAATTCCATTTGACAAAATAAGAGCGTTCATATTGGATATGGATGGTGTGTTGGTAGACACCGAACCCGTCCATCTAGAATCATTTAAAATCCTACTCAGGGATCTCCAGCTCGATTTTAATGATTCCTTTTTAAACTCATTAGTCGGACATTCGGTGGAAAGTAATATTACAATGATCTTTCAGAAAATCGGCAAGGCAGTACCCGAAATAATAAATGCAGAACTGACCAGGAGGGAATCTATCTACCTCGATCTGCTGCAAACGACAGATTTACATCCTTTACCCGGAATTCCCGCACTGGTCAATATTTGTAAAAAAAACAAATTGGAACTGGCTTTGGCCACCTCTTCGATCCGGGAGCAGGTAGATACTATTCTGGAAAAATTATCATTGAATTTTGATGGTAATGTTCTGAGTTTGAAAGAAAATTTAAACGTGATCGTCAGTGGAGATCAGGTAAGACATAAAAAACCAGCAGCTGATATTTATCAGCAGGTGGTGCACAAACTAAAATTAAAACCGGAACAGTGTGTGGCAGTCGAAGATTCACCTGCCGGCGTCCAGAGTGCTAAAGCAGCCAGTGTTCATTGCATTGCATTAGGCAACCGGTACTGGAATAAGGATCAACTGCATGAAGCACAGGCCGATTGGATCGTCGATTCGATTATGGAGATAGTTTCCGCACTAACCAGTAAGAAATAAATTAAGTCTATTGGTAATATCATTGACCGGAGATTAAAGTTACTTATCCGAGAATGAATTAAATTACTTCTGGCAGCAAAAATATTTTTGAATTTGGAGTATAAATCAATCATGAAGAAATTTGATGTTTTGGTAATTGGTGAATTAAATGTAGATCTGATCCTCAACAACATCGATTCCTTTCCTGAAATGGGTAAAGAAAAACTGGCCGGACAGATGGAGCTGACCCTGGGAAGTTCATCGGCGATCTTTGCCAGCAATCTGAGCAGCCTGGGAGCAAAAGTTGCCTTCCTGGGGAAACTGGGCGATGATGTTTTTGGTGATCTGGTCATCAGGAGTTTAAAGTCAAAAAAGGTCGATACGGGTTTTATTGTGCGCAGTTCATCCATTAAAACAGGTGCAACCATTGTGCTCAATTTTTCTGAAGACCGGGCCATGGTCACCCATCCTGGAGCCATGGAACACCTGACTCTGCAGGATATTGGTGATCAATGTCTGCAGCAGGCCCGGCATCTGCATGTCTCGTCCTATTTTTTACAACCGGGTATCA
>CAYSHN010000113.1:0-9271 GCA_964430815.1 uncultured Calditrichota bacterium
GAATCAGTGGCCGGAATGCGTCGGAATATGCAGCAAAAACTTCATCTTGATTTAACAGTGACGAATGATCCTGGCCCATCAGCAGGTGGGCGGTGACATATTGCTGCTGTGCTTTAGAACGAAGTATTTCGAAATTACTTGGAGCAGCGAGTTGATCTTCACTACCATGAAGTAAAAGAAGTGGAACTGAAATTTTGGCAACACTATTCTGAGGTGAAAAATCCCTTAAGCGGATATGATGAGCGAGTTCAAGGAAACGTAGCATAACTGGTATAATCCAGGCTGGAAATTTGTTATCCCGGAAAGTTTGCCGCAATTGTTGTTTCATATCAGCAAAACTGGCAATTGAAATTACTGCCGATATCCGTGGTTCACAGGTAGCCACATATAAACAGGCCACAGCGCCTAAAGAATGGCCGAGTAATATAACCCGGTTATTTACCGGCGAAAGTTCCCGGCTAAAACTGATCGTCGCCTGTAAATCCTGAATATATTGCATGATGGTCGAATAGCTATCCGCATCACTTTCACCATGATTACGGGTATTTATCAGTAAACAACGATATCCCCGCGCAGTCAGATAAATACAGATTGGTACTAATTTTTCAGCTGTATTTTCATAACCATGTATTCCGATAATTAATGGTCCTTTATTATCGGGTGCACATAAAATTGCCTGGATCGTTTTATTATTTTGCGTCGGAATCCGGTAGGGCTGATGATTAATACCCCAGGCCGATACGGGAATTGTATTTTTTATCGGTGGAAAATGTAAAATTTTATAGCTGAGCGAGCGTTCCACATAACGGAGTAATAACACCACGATTATCACTAAAAATAAAATAATTATTAATTTCAATTTGTCCCTTAATCAGCTAAAATCATTCCCATGCTCTGATCCGATTTTTTCAATATTACCAAAAATATTTTAGTTTACAAAAAAGAATCCATGCCTAGCTAAACTTATTCCTGACCACCCATTACAATTGATGTATCTCTTTTTTACGCCTTACCCAACCCTGGCCGTTTTTTTATACCAATAAAATGAAAAAATCAGAATAAGCAGAAGCGCACCCAAAGTATCGGCCAACCAGTCGCCAAAAGAACAAAATCGTCCGGGTATCAGTATTTGATGCAATTCATCAAGGATACCGTACAGCGATGTGAAAATAAGCGCGCAGCAGGAGGCATTTTTTTGAAGAAAATTATTCCGACTATATTTAAAACTATAAACCATCAATAGACCCAGTAGACCAAACACTATGAAATGCAACAATTTATCAGAAATTTTCTCGGTGAATTTAGGTAGATCCTGCTGGCTAATGGAAGATAGTATAAAAATAGTAACCATGAGTATCTGCCAGGGGAAATGGTGATATAGATAATTATAGAACTTTTGCTTCGATTTCATATTGATTTTTTTCTTCTAATCTTATAAATAATTGTATTTAAATATTTTATAATAACAAATAGCATAAACTATTAGACTTGCAATATTTCCATAGTTGATCCGCAAAGGTTGCTGCCCTGATCAATAGCAGTAGTGGTCATGATCATCTTCAGTCCACTATCTAATATAATTTCAATTATTCGGTTTAATTGCTGCCTATGGCCGATTTTAGCCATGTCAAAATGACCTATTAAAAGCAAATTAGCAGTTCAATCTCAAACTTAAAATTGTTTTTTTTTATTTTGATCCGATAATATATAATGTTTTTATAAAGAATAGAGAAAGTAGCGGGGTAATTTTTTTTGACATAATTTGATCGTTTGTATATATTTGCCAACAGCGTTCAAGATTTTTTAATAATGAATTTATGAGTAATAGAAAGTCAAAAAAATTTTTTCTGCAGATCGATAGCGACACAAAGTATTTGCGTAAAGTAGAAAGTATGAGTGCTCAGGTTGCCCGATATGCTTCCTTGAACGACAGCCAGAGCGACGATCTGGCTATTGTAACTACAGAATTGGTTAATAACGCTATACATCATGGCAATAAAAATAATCCCAAGAAAAAAGTATCTATATTATTTCTGGTAAATTCAAAGTGCATCGAAATCAGAATTAAAGATGAAGGCAGCGGATTTAATCCGGCTGATATTAAAGATCCCCTTGCTCCGGAGAATCTGATGAGTGAAAGTGGACGAGGGATTTTCCTGATTAAATATCTGATGGATAGTATCGATTTTAATTTCACCGGAGACGGCACCGAAACTATTGTTGTCAAGAATCTTCATTGAACTTTTCTCACCTGTCTTGGTCAGATAAATTTGTCATCGCTTTGACGATTTCCGTAAATTATAATCCTGATTTTGAACAGGCAGTATTAATATGAACAATATAAGTATCATCACCCTCTCATTATCACTACTATTTGGTGCGGGAGATTTTCTGTGAACACGCTGCGGGAAAAAGAACCGGCAAAAACCGTTGTGGTGGCCATGAGTGGTGGTGTGGATAGTTCGGTAGCGGCCGTATTGCTTAAAGAACAGGGACACCGGGTGATCGGCATTACAATGAAGTTATGGGATTATGCCCAGGTTGGCGGCAATATTAATTATGCGAGCGGTTGCTGTTCAATGGATTCTTTCAACGATGCCCGTTCGGTTTGTTCCTCTTTTGACATACCACATTATATTCTTAATCTTAGCGAACAATTCCAACAGCAAGTGGTGCAGAATTTTATTAATGAATATATTGCTGGGCGCACGCCTAATCCCTGCGTTCGATGCAACAGCAAAATAAAATGGAAAACCCTGTTCGAAAAAGCTAGAGAATTAGGTGCGGATCATCTGGCTACCGGACATTATGCCCAGATTTTATATAATCAGGTCAAAGGGTGCTATGAACTCCACCGTGCTGTTGATACCAAGAAGGACCAATCCTATGCGCTATGGGGCCTGCAACCGTCTGATCTGGCCCACACGATCTTCCCCCTCGGACAATTAACCAAACCGCAGGTTAGAGATCTGGCCAGAAAATATAATTTACCTACAGCGGAGAAAAAAGAAAGCCAGGAGATATGTTTCATTCCGGATAACGATTATCATCGCTTGATCAAGGAACAACAGAAAGAAATCAGCAACGGAGAAATGGTTGACACAGCCGGTACGCTGATAGGTTCACATCAGGGTTATCCTTTCTATACCATAGGTCAGCGCCGTGGTCTGGGTGGAGGATTCAAGGAACCGATGTATGTTGTAGATATTGATGCGATACAGAATCGTATCACTATCGGTAATGAAACCGCTCTATATGCCCGTGAATTAATAGTTGACCAGGTTAACTGGTTAAGTTGTGAGGCTATTACCGAACCACTCAGTGCCATGATAAAAATTCGCTACAACGACACATTTCATGCCGGAATCTTATATCTATCCATAAACCAGGAAATTCGTATTATTATGGAAACTCCTGTTCGCTCGATCACACCTGGACAATCGGCAGTTTTTTATAATGGTGCTATTGTGCTGGGCGGGGGGATCATTAAGACAAAGGTAGTATAATAAAGTGACAAAGGTACAGAGGCACAAAGGCATTAAGTAAAGTACCTTAGTCCCTGTGACAATAAAGCATTAAGAAGTCCCCTTTTTGAGAGGGGTGTCCGGCGGTCAGCCAGCAGGCTGATCCGCCTACCGGCGTGACTGGCGGACGGGGTGTGTGGTTCAAAGGCTAAAGGGTAAAGAAATAGATAACGGTCCAAATACTCAGGGACTCAGGTACTAAGGTACTTAGGTACTCAGGTACTAATTAAAAAAAAATAAACCAACAAAAGAAGATATAACATGTCTGTCAACAACCATGTAAAAAAACTTACTGTTCCCGCCATCAGACAAATGAAACAGGACCGTGAAAAAATTACGGTACTGACCGCTTATGATCATTTGATGGCCAGAATGCTTGATGAAGCCGGGCTGGACATTATTCTGGTGGGTGATTCTGCCGGTATGGTCATAGCCGGATTTGAGAGTACACTTCCCGTGACCATGGATATGATGTTATACCACGTGGCTGCCGTGCGACGTGGTGTACAGCGGGCATTACTGGTGGCCGATATGCCTTTTCTTTCCTATCAGGCTGGTATTGATACAGCAGTATACAATGCCGGACGATTTCTACAGGAAGCCGGAGCAGAAGCTGTAAAACTGGAGGGGGGTGAAGCTGTGGCCGAAACTGTGCATAAACTGGTAGGATACGGTATCCCGGTGATGGGACATCTCGGCTTAACACCGCAATCCATTAATCAATTTGGCGGTTATGGAGTGGTAGGTAAGGAAGATCAAGCGGCAAAAGTGCTGCTGATAAATGCACAGATCCTTGAGCAGGCGGGTATTTTTGCCCTGGTACTGGAAAAAATTCCGGCTACTCTGGCAAAAAAAATAACTAATAAATTAAGAATACCGACTATCGGTATCGGAGCAGGTAAATTCTGCGATGGACAGGTGCTGGTAACTCATGATATGTTGGGAATGTTTGAACGATTCCAGCCGAAATTTGCCCGTCGCTATGTAAACCTGGCAGAAGTAATGCGAACCGCATTCGAAAAATATAAGCAGGATGTGAAAACAGGTCGTTTCCCGGATGAAAATGAAAGTTATTGAATCTGTAAGCCCAATGATGGAATTTTCTCATCAATTGCATTTGCAGCATCAGCAGATCGGACTGGTGCCCACAATGGGATATCTTCATGAGGGACATCTGAGTTTGATACGCCTGGCCAGGGAAAAAAGTGATCGGGTGGTAGTCAGTATTTTTGTAAATCCCAGCCAGTTTGCACCGGGCGAGGACTTCGCTAAATATCCCCGCGACTTTAAACGCGATCAAAGTCTGTGTCAACAGGAAGGGGTCGATTGCATTTTCCACCCTGCAGCTGCAGAAATGTATTCATCCGCTCATCGGACCTATGTGGTAACAGATAAATTGGCTGCTAAACTGTGCGGTCTTAGCCGGCCGACCCATTTTCAGGGGGTGACTACAATAGTGGCCAAACTTTTTAATATCGTTCAGCCGGATGTAGCAATATTCGGACAAAAAGATGCACAACAGAGTCTGATCATCCGGCGGATGGTGGCCGATCTGAACTTTCCGGTGCAAATACTTGTTGCCCCTATTCTACGCGAAACAGATGGACTGGCTATGAGTTCACGCAACAAATACCTGGCCCCCGCCCAACGTTCAGCAGCCCCGGTGCTTTTCCATGCTCTGCAGGAAGCTGAGCATTTGATCCGGATGGGAGAAACCAGCAGCGATAAAGTAAGAGAAGTCATGATGGCCATGATTCAGGCTGTCCCCGAGACCAGACTGGATTATCTAGCCATCGTAGACTTCCAGGATTTAGAGCCGGTTCAAAAAATTACATCCCAGACGCTCATAGCAGTGGCCGCCTATTTTGGAACCACCCGGCTTATTGATAACATTATAGTTGTCTAAAAAATCATTTTTAGAACCATAAAGTTTTATTAAGCATTCATAACAACGGAATAGCAAGGAGCAAAAGAGTGCAAAAGTTTTCTACCCTGATTATGGCGGCCGGAAAAGGCACGCGGATGAAATCGGAATTAGCCAAGGTATTACACCAAATCAATGACCGGCCAATGGTGCACTATGTTATCGATCAGGCCCGCGTAGTTGGATCGGAAAAAATAATATTGATTATAGGGCATCAAAAAGAAGATGTACAGAAAGCCTGCCGGAATATGAACGTGGAGTTCGTAATCCAGGAACCACAACTGGGTACAGGGCATGCTGTGATGATGGCCGAAAGTTTCCTTAAATCATACGATGGCGATGTGCTGGTACTCTCCGGTGATGTTCCCTTACTATCAACAGAAACTATCCGTGACCTGGTCTATAAACATCAACAGGCCAAAGCCATCACCACTTTGCTTACTTCAGAACTGGACGATCCCAGTGGTTATGGCAGGATAATCCGTGATTCTACCGGCCGGGTAGTAAAAATTGTGGAACAAAAAGATGCCAACGCTGAAGAGTTAAAGGTAAAAGAAATAAATGTCGGTATTTATATGTTTAAACCGAAAGAATTGATTACCGCTTTGAAACAAATCAATAATAACAATGCCCAGGGTGAATATTATCTGCCGGATGTTGTTAAACTGTATGTACAAAGGGGAGAAAAAGTAGTAGCACAATTAGCCGCGAATTTTGATGAAACCCGTGGTATCAATACAATTCAACAGTTAAAAGAAGCGGAAACTATCCTTAAGCAGCGTCGTATAATAAAAAAGAGTTGACATTAAGAAGTTAAGTTTATATTTTTTTGGTAATTAATAAGATTTAGAGGACCTATGAAGAACTTAAGACTTTTACTAATACTTTTTATAATTCTTCCCGTGGCCGGGTTTGGGCAACTTAAAAAAGATGTCAGCAAACCCAATATCTCTAACACCTTGAATTCTGCTGCTTATGCGAATGGTCTGCTGGGATTCCTGGATCCCTCTCGCTTTGATATACAACACAGTTTTTCCATGTCCTATATGGCTTTCGGCGGCGGTGGGATGATGGTCAATACCTACATGAATACTCTGAATTACCGCTTCAGTGATAAATTATTCCTGACTACCAATTTGGGCATTATGAATTCACCTTATAATTCTTTTGGTGCAAAAAATTCTTTGAATCAAACCCAGTTATTCGGTGGTGCAGAATTAAGATATTTGCCGACAAAAAATACCGTATTCTCGATACGCTTTGATTCTACTCCCTTCATGTATCAACCGTATGCGCGTTCACCGTTTTATGACATGACTAATTTCACCTCCGCACCTGCAATCACGCAATGAAGCACTTTACTTTACAGCTAAGATTTTATAATAAAGATTCTTTTCTAAATATAATTTTATTTATATTTAGAAAATTATCTTTAATCTCATATTGAATAATTAATCAGGTGAAATAAAATCGAGTTGCGCAGAAGAAGAAGACATTCCACTCAATTTTTCAGGTCAGACAACAATTCCTCGTCGTATCCCCAAACAGCAAAGTCAAAAAAGAAAGGGTTGCGCTATCTTATATATTTTTTCCTATTGGGTCTTATCGGCCTGATAGCATACTATGCTTATCAAAACTATTATTACCCCCAGGTGGCTCAGATAAATAAAAGCGATGGTGTAAATAAAACATCCGATTTACCCGTCACTGCTGACCTGCCATCGACTCGCGCAGAAGAAACTACAGTTCCACCCGTAGAGGAAAAGATTCAGGTCGAAATACTGAATGGCTGCGGAAAAGAGGGAGTAGCAAAAATTTTCCAAACCTATTTACAGGAACAGGGATTCGATATCATTAATGCGGATAATTATATTGAAAATGGCAGACGACGCTGGGATGTTCCTGCATCGATGGTAATCACCCGAACCGGAAATCTCGAATCAGCCCATGCTGTAGCCAAATCGCTGGGTATTTCCACTCAGAAGGTAGTATCAAAATCCGATCCTAAAGCGATTTATGATATAAGTGTTGTGCTGGGTCGTGATTACATGCTTCTTAAAGCCTTAACCAGTAAAAACCGATAGGAAAGGATTTGGACCCCAAAGAATTTGCCTATAAAATTGCTAGACTGGGCCTGGAGAAAAAAGGCCGGCAAATTGTGGTAATCGATTTACGAAAAGTATCTAATATTGCCGACTTTTTTGTGATCATTAGTGGTAATTCGGATACGCAAATCAAGGCCTTGGCTGACCATATAATGAAAAAACTCAAAGACGAAAAAATAAAAATTTACCATAAAGAAGGCTTTCAATCGCTGCGCTGGGTACTACTGGATTATGTGGAAGTGATTGTGCACATTTTTCAGAATGAGACCCGGGAATTTTACGGTTTGGAGCGTTTGTGGGGTGATGCGAAACTTGAATTTGTAATGGATGAAGAAAATGAACGCCGAACAGTACATTCTAAGTGAACTAGCCCGATATTTACAACTCCATAACCTCTCTACCTACACACCTCAATTAGAAAAACCCAAACAAAAAAAATTCGGTGATTTTACTACTAATTTAGCCTTGCAGTTAGCTGCGCAGCAGCAAAAAAAACCCATCGATATCGCCCGGGAAATTGTGCAGTTTATCGGCCAACAATCTCAGTTTCTGAAAAAAGTGGAAATTGCCGGACCAGGTTTTATCAATTTTTTTATTTCTGAAATTTCAATTTATCAGCAATTGCTTGAAATTTTAAGTCAGAAACAAGAGTATGGTAAAGTAAATGTGGGGCAGGGGAAAAAAACCCAGGTCGAATTTATAAGTGCCAATCCCACCGGCCCTTTAACCATCGGTCATGGCCGGCAAGCCGTTCTGGGCGATACCATAGCCCGGCTGCTGGAAGCAACCGGACACCAGGTTACCCGTGAATACTATTATAACAACGCCGGCCGGCAAATGCGTATTCTGGGAGATTCGGTACGCATAAGATACCTGCAATTGCTGGGTGTAAAAACGGAATTTCCAGAAGACTACTATCAGGGTGATTATATCAGGGAAATCGCCCGGCAAATCGTTATCGAAAAAAGCGATTCTTTACGTGATGAAAGTGATCTGTCTTTTTTCAAGGCCAAAGCAGAAAACGCCGTTTTCACTGACATTAAAAAAACAATCGCTCGCCTGGGGATTATCATGGATGTTTTTTATAATGAAAACTCCCTGTATGAACAGGGTAAAATAGAGGAAGTTATATCAACACTTCGTGAACGGGGGCTGGTTGCAGACCGTGATGGAGCGGTTTGGTTTCTGACCAGTAAACTGGGTATGGATCAGGACCGAGTTATCGTTAAAAGCAGCGGTGAGCCTACCTATCGATTACCGGACATTGCTTATCACCGTGAAAAATTTAAACGCGGTTTTGAATTGATCATCGATATATTCGGAGCCGACCATATTGCCACCTACCCTGACGTCTTACTGGGAATCGAAGCTCTGGGTTATGATAAAAGTAAAGTCCATGTGCTGATCCATCAATTTGTAACCTTGATGGAAGGCAGTTCTAAAATAAAGATGTCCACCCGTAAAGCCAATTTTGTTACCCTGGATGAATTGATGGATGAAGTCGGTGAAGATGTTACCCGCTTTTTTTTCCTGATGCGGCATATGAATAGTCATTTGAATTTTGATCTGACCCTGGCTAAAAATCAATCGGATGAAAATCCGGTTTATTATGTGCAATATGCACACGCCCGGATCTGCAGTATTATCCGTTTTGGCGAAGAAAAGGGTATTACTTTTTTGGAAAATGCTGAACTCGATCTACTGCAAAAACAGGAAGA
>CAYSHN010000114.1:0-9235 GCA_964430815.1 uncultured Calditrichota bacterium
ACCGGGACTTCTCAGCGCAAGGGGTTTTCTGGTTTTCAGAAAATAAAGATAAAAACCGGCTAAACTCCGGCTATCTTTACTCCAGTTCGTTATATAAAGATAATCGTTATGACGATAAATTAAATAGATTGAACCGTGTAATTTCCCTGCAGTATGACGGTGATATTGGCTTTATATCAAATGTAAACATGGCGGGCTCTTATCAGACATTTGATAAAGAGGAAAAATTAACCTCCCAAAACGGAGCGTTAAACCGTTCTTTTCGAAACCGTAAAATAGACCTGCACTTAGAGAAGAGATTTAATATCCATACTTTAGAGATGCTTCTTGCTTATCAATATGAAAAAACGGAATTAAATTATAAAGACCAAGGCGATTCATTAGTGTATCTATCTGGTGATCTTCAATCAGCCCGGTATCAATCGATCAAACAAGGCCTGGTCTCTATAGTAAAGATCCACACCCCGACAGGTTCTGATGTCCTGCACACCGCTGATTTTGATCTGAGTTTAAGATATGATCAGGTACATAACCGACCCGATGATGTCATCACTTATATACCTGATGTAAACAGAGTAAATCTGAAGGAAACAAACTGGAATCAACCGACAGTAAAATTTTCAGCCTTCCTGTCTGGAAATCAACGCTTTTATAAAATCAGCACATTTCTAAATTTTGGCACCAATATCAAATTCCCCACCCTTTTTCAACAATTGAGCACACCACGGGTAATCGATCCTTATTTACCTGGTGTTTCGGCTATTTTAAAACCTGAAAAAAACCGTAGTTTCGAGTTAGGATTTGATCTGACCCGGGAGTTATCTGTCTCATCCAATCTGGACGGTTGGCAAATAATGGGCAGCTACTTCACTAATTACTACGAGAACAAATTCAGAACATATTATATACCGGGTATTTCTGCGGCATTTTTTGATAATGTCCCCGATGCCGATATATCAGGGTTTGAAGGGCAGGTAAAAACCTTCTTTTTCCATAAGAAATTAAACCTGGAATTGGGGGCATCTAATTATAAAGTTTCTGATAAAACGGCTTTTCCCTTCAAATCCGATACTAAATTTTTTACGAACATTTTAATTGATCATAAAGGTTATTCTCTACAGATATATTGGTTTAATCAGAGTGAGCAAAGCGGTTGGATCAGGGACCGCGACAGTAAATTAAGTGAATTAACACTTTCTGCAGAACAAAATATCGATATTCATCTTGGAAAAATATTTGAAATCTATAAATTTAAACTATTTACGAGTTTTTCGATTCGGAACCTGTTAAATGATCCCACACAGTTAACAGGTATTGCCATCCGCGACCGGCGGTATTACCTTTCCTTTGGTCTGGAATACTGACCCGGACGGCTGTCTTAATTTGACTGCGGGTGTAGATTATTATGACAACTTGATAAATTAATATTTCAGCAGAACTAAAATTACCAAAATCATATGAAAATTAACAGATCATACAATAAGTTCAAAACTACGTTGACTTTGATTGCGAGCTTGACAATTGTTAGTCAGTGTACCGATAACCCATTTGATCAGAATGATAACAACAAAATCATTGATCATCATGTACTGCAAGGTACTTTATCTTTAAGTGATACGGCGAGTAAGAGTGACATTTTCATCTGGCTCGCTGGCGCTGGGATTTCAACATTTAGCGACAGCCGTGGTTCTTTCAGATTACAATTGCCCAATACCGCAGAAATAAGGGGTTTGAATGGTGTGTTCGGTCTTTATTACTATCTCGGAAATTATCGTATTGACAGTTCACAGGTCTTAATCCGTGATGGCGTATTTGAATATGGGAAAAGTGATATCAATGACGACGGTAAAATTATAAATGCCCCCACCCTGAAAAAACTGCTTGATATTCGCACCTCCGTTTCACCTGCTGAAACTGTTTCCAATGAGTCATTTATATTATTCGTTACAGTGGAATTAAAAGCTTTTTTGGAACCGGTTTTTGTGGGTACACTTAAAGACAGAGAAGAGGCTCTAACCAGTATGATTTTCCTCAAAAAAAATGCTGATATACTGGAATCGAAATTGTATGGAGATCCCTATAGTCCAGCAACGGTCGAGGCTGTCAGCGTTGGCCTGGGATCAATCTGGGAGGGTAAACTCTTTATCCCGGCAAACTATTTTGAACCAGATGAGTACTTGGTGGTGCCCTATATTCAGATTATCCAGGAGAATATACCGGAAGAATTGTTATTGAGTTTGGGGGAGCAGGTGCATGAATTGTCGTATGATTACCTGAATATACCTTTCAAGCAAACAGCCGCTGTTTTACAGATCACCTCGAACTAATAAAAAAGGACCTGCAGTTATTTTAACTGCAGGTCCTTTTGTTCAGTAAACTACTGTGTGCTAGAATCCAAGGGTCAAACTGAAGACATGATTCGCATTAAAATACTGTTGATTGCGAAAAGCGTAATCCAGTGTCAGATCCAAGCCACCAACGTTATGAGTAATTCCTGCGCCGAGAGCAAAAGTATTTAATTGATCTTCCGCGGCCACATTCTGGACATAATTATAACCAGCACGAACAAATACGAATTCTTTATAATTATATTCCAGACCAAATTTTAGGGCATCATTCTCAAAATTATTGCTCTGGAAAACTCCGCTAACGACCAGGTTGTTATCTTCCGCAACCGCCGTTTTGTATGCGGCACCTAATTCAATGGAAGTCGGAAGTTGGTTTGATGCTGCTTGCCTTCTCAATACATCGTCACGGCCGATACCGATTATGATATCGGTTCCAAGTGCGGAGCCTTCATAGCGCAGATTGGTACCGATATTCTTGATCGCTACGCCAAAACAAACACCTTCGATACCGCCTAGACGTTCATACTGTAAGCCGATATCAAAAGCAAAGGCGGAAGCGCCGGCACGAGGAATACTTTCGTTGATTATCTTAGCCGTTAATCCAAGATTCACCGCCTCAGTAAGATTTTTGGCATAGGTTAAACCCACCGTTACAAAGGTCGGTGAGAAGGTCCTGCCGGATTCACCATCCATGTCTTCGGTAGTGGTCCAGGGTATATCACCAAAACTAAAAGATTTGATGCTGAAGCCAAGAGAACCTAGCGATTCCGATTTGTAAGCAGCAGCCAGATAGTTCACATGAATATCATTGAAAATAGTTATAGTTGAGAATTGGGCGGCCGCTACATTTTTCATACGTGGTAGACCTGCCGGATTCCAGTAAATCGCATCTAATCCGGAAGTGAGGGCCAAATTGGCACCACCCATGGCGATATCCCTTGCCGAAACAGGCACCAGAGTTTGTACGCCAGCAGCCTGACCGATCCGGGCTGGATCTCCGCCATAGGTTGGAGTCGCAATAAATCCCACTATCATAGCGAGCATGATCAACCCGCCAAATATTTTCTTTACTATCATTCTTGTCTCCCTTTTTTTACTTTTTTAATTCCCGTTGGCTGAAAGTTTAATAGTACTTCAGCTGTTCTTGTTGTTGAAGAATCATCACCTTCAACACCTTCTCTTTGCCAATATCCTTCATTTCAATATAGACAATATACATTCCGCTGGCCACAGGAATATCACGCTCATTCCGCAAATTCCATCTCAGAAATTGGGTCGCATCATTTTTCTCCAGCTTGCGAACCTGAACACCGGCCAGATTAAAAATGCGGACTGTTGCCTTGGGAGGTAAATGATTGAATGTAACGAAGGTGGTAAAGCGATCAGGTTCTGCAGGATTGTAGGCGTAGTATGGATTCGGGAAGACATTGATTTTTTCAGCTGCCGCCTTCATTAGCTCTGTATTGTTAGCTATAACCGCCTGTGTTGAAAAGGTATACGAATCATCGGGTGTATTGGGTTGATTAGCTATTATAGTGAAGATAAACGCACCCTGCCCATATGGACGTACACTTAGACCATCACTAGTTAAACGAGGCTGCGCCCAAAGAGCATACAACACATCGCCATTTCTGCCCGGATTAGCATCGTTATAATCGGCACCTTCATTATATGAGCTCTTCATAATATAAAGATATTCTCTTGATCCGTCTCCAAGGTCTTGCGAAGCTGTTGGATACTCAGTACCGGTCCAGCCCATATCCCAAATCAGATTAGGTGGGCTATAATCTGGATCACCGGGAGAATTCTGCTCGATAAAACATATATTGAGTCTACGAGGATTGGCTTCATCAACAATATCATAGGCAGCAATTGGTAGTTCACCAATCCCTTCAAAAGCATATCCCGGACGGAGAAAAGCAGCACCTTTACTGATGTACCCATTGGCTGCTATATCTGTCGCACTCTGGAATTCAAGCCGTACCGGAACCAGATCACCAAGACCAAGAGTTGATCCCTGGAAGTTTAGACCCTCAAACAAACCACCACCGAAGAAACTTCCACCTGCGTTAACACCCCTTATCCAGCGGGTACCCGTAATAGTAGGTTCTTGGGCAATTCCGCCTGCTTTTGGTCCAATGGTCTTAACTATGACTCCATCAGTAATCAAATAATCCAGGTCACCGGCTTGATTTCTCTGATCGGCTAATATTACGCTACCGGTTGTTACATCAGTCAAACGCCAGGGATACCAAGTACCAATAAGAGAACTATCCCCTGTCTCAACATCAACCGAATACGTATACTGTGGATTATTTTCAAAAGTGACACTGTAGTCATGGCCGGTTACGGCGGCCGGATCGACAACCATAACTTCTGTGGATCCGGTACTGGGTACAGGATCTGCAGTAAGTTTAGTCACTGTAACTTCATCTCCCGGTGCATTCGGATATTGAGTGCCCGGAATTGGGCTCTGTGGAGTTACCAGGATGGCTGTCAGACCCGATTCCAGCGTTCTTTCCGGGACATCAGGATCGGGATTGTAATTAAAACCTGTAACCGCAAAGTAATAGGTATTTCCGTTATATAGAGGCTTGTCATTAATATAATCTTTCTCCAGAATAAAATATCTCTGCAAACCGTTGTCTGTACCCTTCTGTACCGGGACTTCAACAATGTCACCGAACGAAGCGACGAATTTTTTACCACGAATAGTCCGCACCAGATTGACCGCATCGTAGGTAGCTACTAGGGTCGCTTGTGCTTTTGCTGCGGTAGCAGTTGGCAACTGGTAAACATTATAGCCTTCAAAAGTATATCCTAAGATAGGATCCGGAGCTTCGGTCGCCACGACTGCAGCTGAATCGCTGCCCCAGTCGAGTACAACCTGGTTATCCAGTTGTGTTACTTTTACCTTTGGTGCTGCCGGTGCTTTGGGTAAGGCCTGGAAAAGATTATCATAAACAAATTGAGCAAAATCGTCATTTATCTTCATCTGCTCAACTGCATTTACGTTATTGCCACCCACCTCAGCAACAATACCACCGACCACAGCTACTACCACTTCCTGGGTATCGCCATTGGCCATAAAAAACGGACCGGAACACAAACCAATGCGTCGGTCTGCTGCTGAAAAGTTATTTATGGTTGCATCGACGTCACCAATTCCGATAAATGGGTCTCCACTTAAGGGGAACTTGGTCGGTTCACCACCAGCAATATTGCCGATGGTAAAGGCAGTAGGAATTATCAGATCATTGGTAGGTGTATAACCATTGAGCATATTGTACCATTGCTTCGAACCGTTGTAATCAGCCAGAGGAGGATCACTGATCGCACTTCCAGCAGAAAAGTAAAAGAAAGAGGTCATGGGTAAGTTAACTTTACCCGGTCCTACCTTCTTTAAATTCCATATTCCGTAATCTACAGCATCATCCACGCCGTTCAGGTTGAGATCCTGGCCTTCAACACCGTCAACCAGGGGACCCTGGAAGAAGTCATAACCCATGGCAGCGGGCGGCAGACCAAAATCTGTATAATAGTCATCAGTAAGATAACCACTGTAGGCGTAACCAAGACTCCTGCTTATATCACACCCGGCCAGATCATCGGTATATATACCGACATCAGGATCCGACCATTGGGAAACAAACATGGAATCGATGTCATGGCCCGATTTGTTGATCAAAGTATACTTTTTGAAGATCAACTGACCCAGTGTAGCACCAGGCTGGTTATAAGACCACATGGTCATTTGCTGTTCAATGCCAATGGGTGAGGAACCGTATAAACCTTCGCAGGCTGCCTCATCCAGATCATTGGTGGCCATCCAGATGACCTGATCGGCATTAGCTAGACCGGGTTCATCGACACCCGCATCCCAGGTACCATTGCCATTGGTATCATAATATGGGGCACCTTTATCTCCAGGCCAGTTATTCCAGCACCAGGCGTAATCATCAATCACCGCCTGGGCTTGAGCGTCGGTCACTTCATTCACATCGGCTTCCGCAAGTTCTGCAGCATCCTGCCTCACACCTGGATCATTTATAGTTAGTGTTTGCCAATCAGCACGGATACGGTAGATCATTACTCTGGGATCGGTTTTAGCAACGGCCACAGGCGGACTGTCACCAGCACCAGGGGTGACAATCCAACCACCGACGGTACCAACATTATAGGTTACACCCCCGATAGCGGGATTATTTACCCTTCCGTCACTGACATAACCGCCCCACACCAGACCATCGGTAAAAATAGCCGTAGTCGTTCCCCGCGGGTAAAAACCACCGGAATTGTCACTGGGGGTGTGGGCCGACCTGCCATCCCATTGAATCCAATAGGCCCAATTGCATAGATTGGATAGAGTACGGTAAATTTTTCCCTGCTCAGGCGTTTGAAGTCGGTTTAATTTACTGACCTGACCAGGATGTTCTTTGGCAAAAACTCCTGTAGTAAAGATCAGCATTAAGATCCCGGCCAGAAGTACGACAGGGATTATTTTTAATTTATTTTGCATATCTTCTCCTTAAACTCGTTTGTGATAAAATTTCGTACTTACAGCTAGGCTATTAACTAATAACTGAATTTAATACCAAACCAGATCTGTCTTGGCGTAGCGTACAACTCTAAACCGGTTTGAGCCAGATAAGCCTGACCGTTCGCAATGTTGACCGCATGATACAAATCGAGATATTGTTGACCATAGGCTTGGAGATTAGTAGCATAGCGCGTCGCATCTGAAATATATCCATCGTCGGTGGCTGTGCCCGTGGTCTGGAATACGTTAGTAACATTTTTCGTATTCAATAAATTATTCACCCGGACATAAACCGTAGCCATCAGTTTATCATAGATATTAAAACTTTTATCCAGCCGCAGATCAATGTTATAATTCCACGGTGTGGTTGAAGCACCCATCGCTTCCAAGGCTTCCCGCCCACGTGTATCAAACATATAATCGGTACCTGCTGTATAAGGATCGATCTGACCACCCGGTTGAGCATAGGTAAAGGTGAAGGAATGGCCGCTGCTGAAACTGAAGATCAGATTGGCACCAAGATTTTGTAATACCGGACCGCCATCATTGGGTCCAAAACGGTAATCAAGCAGAATGGAACCACGATGAGTCTGGTTAAAATCAAGCGGTGAGGTTATAGTCGGTACCTGGGTACCATTATAGGATGCACTGTAATAAGCTGTTTCATTGGAACCTGTACCTTCAGCTGAAGAAAGAGTATAATTCAATTGTGCCTGCAGACGTTCGATCCTGCGTAAAGTTAATCTAATCTCAATACCTTTGGTCGTCGCAAAGTCACCATTGCCTATTGTCCAGTATGTCGTATTTTCTGCCCCTGCCGCAGCTTCCACTTTTTGAATCTGGGGTTGACCTATGATATTTTTATAGAAACCGGCAATATCGATAGCCGCGTTTTCACCGATTTGCTGCCGGAATCCGACCTCATACTGGGTCGTGCGCATCGGATCAGCATCAAAACCGGCAGGATTTATATAGTAATAACCACCCCGTACCATCTGGCGGGCAAATTGTGTTGAATTATAGTAAATATCATTTAGCTGGGTCGTTTGTACAAATTTTCCATACTGAGTATAGAATACGGTATGATCACTGATCGGGAATGAGATACCCAGCCGCGGACTGATTTGCATAAAAGGATCTTTCGCTATCCAATCAGCGATTTGTCCTTCAGCATCTGTATGAAAATCCGCCGGATTTTTCAGTTCATAATCATCGCTGTCGAAATAATCCAAACGTAAGCCCGCATTGATAATTAAATCCTTGAACTCCAGTTTGTCCTGGACATAGATAGCACCGAACAACGGGTGTCTGGCACCGTTAAAGCCGTTATCGAGTTTTTTACCCAGAAAGTCGTACCCATAAGTATTTCCTGACCATTCAGCCCAGGTAGCCAGACTGATAGAATCCAGAGATGCGAAATCTCCATAGGGTGCAATCTGCCCCATGACCGCCGGTTCGACCGAATATTGGCGCATGGTATAATAGCGCATTTCACCACCAGCTTTGACTTCATTGTATTTATTAAACTGGGTTACCAAATCAATGTTACCGCCGATGTAACTTTGATCGGTTTTAACATAATTTCCCGGCACCGTACCATCACGATTGAAAGGAAAACCGAGTAGTAGATAATTATACGGTTGGGTATGATGATCGACAAAGGTTACTTCACCATTGGTATAATCACTCACGGCAGCACTGTCGGCCCATTTTTGCCAATCAGTACCAAACCAGTTATCCTCAGTTTCGGTGTAGCGGGTATAATAACTCACCTTGACATCATAGAAAGTAGTTGGTGTGAGCACGTGGGTAAACTTGGCTGATAATAATCCCTGCAGGAAATTGGTCCAGAGCTGCCGGGTATTCAATATATTGATCATGGGAGTAGTACTGGTGCGCTGTTTAGCATAGCTAGCAACACCGCTTAAACGCAATTGATAAGGTTTGAAATCAAACAGCAGGGTGCTGTTCAGTGCCCAGCGGTTTTGATTATTCCGCGGTGTATATCCATCGAGATATTTAAGGGTCACTATGTCCGGATTACCAGCCGAAACTTCCGGGCTGAGTGGATTTTCATCAACCAGGTTCTCAAAAGTGAATCCTTTACTGAAACGCGTACGAAAATCACCCCAGTATTCATTCTCGACCGCCGCAAATAAACGGATATTTTTATTTACTACCGGTCCGCTGAAGGTTGCACCTATAATACTGTTTCCATAAGAATAGGTATCCAGGAATTTTTCCCCATTACCTACAAAGTTATCAGTCTGGGCATCCACAGACATATGGATAACCTCAGCCCCGGATTTCATCTCGGTCTTTACAATACCGGAATTGGCCCCACCGA
>CAYSHN010000115.1:0-9213 GCA_964430815.1 uncultured Calditrichota bacterium
AAAAGCACTGCTGAGATTTCTCAACTTTTCCATGAAAAACTTGGCTCGCCACTGACCGACAGCGCTGCAGAACTTACCATGGTAGCTCGTAGACATTTACGCCAAGCCTATATAACAGCTGATATTGGTGTTACCGGAGCCAACTTTTTACTGGCTGAAGAAGGTGCTGTCCTGCTGACCGAGAACGAGGGCAACGGTCGTCTGACTACCTCCTGCCCGCCAGTACATGTGGTGATTGCCGGAATTGAAAAAATCATACCTGGACTTTCCGACTTAGCTTTATTTCTTCCCTTGCTGGCTACCAGCGGTACCGGTCAGCAAATCACCTGTTATAACAGCATCATTCGCGGACCCCGCAATAAACAAGAATCCGACGGTCCACAAAAAATGTATGTGATCCTGCTGGATAATGGACGTTCGCAACTGTACGCTGATTCGCGCTTTCGCGAAATACTCCGTTGTATACGTTGTGGCGCCTGCCTGAATGCCTGTCCGGTTTTCCGGCTGGCCGGGGGACATACCTATCATACACCGTACCAGGGGCCATTGGGATCAGTACTGACTCCGCATTTGCGCGGCTGGGCCGAATGGTATCATCTATCTTATGCTTCCAGTCTTTGCGCCGCCTGCAGTGCCGTTTGTCCGGTGCATATCGAATTGCATCAGTTGTTACTGGAAAACCGCTGGCAGGCTTATCAAAAGGGCTACGTCGGTTTATTCTGGAATATGGCTTTAAAAGGATGGGCTTTCTTTTTTGCCCGGCGTTCGCGGCTGGATTTAGTTTCAAAACCACTTCGTTGCTGGGGTGCCTATTTCACCGGGTTTATTCCAGCCGGAAAGAGAAAACGGATTCCCCTTTTACCCCGGAAATCATTTAAAGAACTATGGATGGAAAATGAGCAGCAGAGATAAAATATTAGCTCGATTAAATAATTGGCACGCTGATAAAATGCAACCTGCTGTATCTGTCAGCGATCAGGATATTTATATGGACTATCCTGTCAAAAGTAGTTCGCTGCTTGATATTTTCAAGCAACAACTGAGTCAACTTCAGGGAGAAACGTACTTAGCTAACTCCAGTCAGCAGGCAGCAGATTATTTGCATCAAATTTTAAAAGAATATCCTCAGCAATCATCCTTAATACAGCTGTCACCTTTTCTTTCGGAAATTATTTCGTTAAAAGCAGAGCTGAAATCTTTTATAGATGATAAGTATCAACTAAACAACGATTCAATATCATTTTCAAAATATAGTTGCGGTATAACTACAGCCGATTATCTTATTGCCCGTACCGGTTCAATTATACTAACCTCTTTATCAGCCGCCGGGCGTCGGCTATCGGTATTGCCACCGGTTCATATTGTAATTGCCGCAGAGCGACAAATTGTACCTTCACTGGATGAGGCTTTCCGGCAATTAAAGGGAAAGTCATTCGATTGGAGTTATGCGGTGCTTATAACCGGTCCTTCGCGCACCTCCGACATTGAAAAACAACTCGTGCTTGGCGCGCATGGACCAAAACGGTTGGTGGTTATAATTTTACGTTCCTGATTATCTCGTATCAGATTCCCGCCTGTATTATATTCAAGTGAAACATACCCTATGCGGAATGACCCCATAATTATTGTGTCATTTTCAGCGGATCCAGGATTTTATCGAGTTCCTCTTTTTTCAGATCGGTCTGTTCCAGAGCCACATCCTTTAGAGTGCGATTCTCGGCATAAGCTGTTTTGGCAATCTTGGCCCCTTTATCATACCCGATGATCGGATTTAAAGCCGTAACCAGAATTGGATTCTTATCGACCAGATTCACTATTTTTTCCACATTTACCTTGAAACCGGCAATGGCCATATCGGCCAGCACCCGTGCGGCATTGGCCAGGATCAGGATGGATTGCAGAACATTATAGGCCGCCACGGTTAACATTACATTTAATTGAAATACGCCAGACTGACCGCTGAGCGTGACCGTTACATCATTACCGATCACCTGGGCACAAACCATCAGTACCGCCTCCGGAATAACCGGATTAATCTTACCGGGCATAATCGAAGAGCCTGGTTGCAGAGCCGGAAGTTCAATTTCACCCAGACCGGCAATCGGTCCGCTGTTCATCCAGCGCAGGTCATTACTGATCTTGATCAAACTTACCGCCACCGTTTTCAACTGACCGCTTAACTCAACGATAGCATCCTGGGTAGCCAGTGATTCAAAAAAGTTACTCGATTTCATAAAAGGAATACCGGTAGTATCCGCTAGTTTTTTGGCAATCCGGTCAGCAAACTCCGGATGAGCATTAATACCGGTACCCACCGCTGTGCCCCCCTGGGCCAGTTCGGCAACCCGGGGCAAAGAAGCGTTCAGTCGTTCAAGACCATGTTTGATCTGGCTGGCCCAGCCGGACATTTCCTGACTCAGTCTTACCGGCATGGCATCCATTAAATGGGTTCGACCGGTTTTTACTACCTGATCATAGTTGGAGGCCTTGCGCAAAATCGTCTCATGTAGATGCTGCAATGCCGGTAACAATTTTTCAACCACCTCCATATAAACCGAAACATGAATGGCCGTTGGAATGACATCGTTGGAAGATTGTCCCATGTTCACATGATCGTTGGGATGTATTTTTTCACCGGAAATTCTAGACGCCAGGGTGGCAATCACCTCATTGGCATTCATATTACTACTGGTACCGGAACCAGTTTGGAAAATATCGATGGGGAATTGGTCATCATATTTCCCCTCAGCTATCTCAGTAGCAGCCTGCCGGATAGCTTTAGATTTTTTGGCATCGAGTAATTTTAAATCTAAATTAACCTCAGCTGCTTTCTGCTTAATCAAACCTAATGCCCGGATCAGGGCCCGGGGAATTGGAATACCGCTAATCGGAAAATTCTCCACCGCTCGCTGGGTTTGAGCTGCATACAAAGCATCTTTAGGAACTTTTATTTCTCCCAGGGAATCTTTCTCAATACGGAATTCTAACATCTTGACCTCCTATAGAATATACTTATTTATAGATTGGCCTGAAAAGATGCGAAAAATTACTATTTTGTTTTTAATGAGACAATATAATTATTTAATGGTGCGGCAAGGATTCCTGAGTCATTCCCGTTCAATGTATGCCTTGCTTTAATATAATCCAGGCGGGAATCTTTTGATGATCGGAGAGATTCCCGCCTTGTCTGCCGACAGGCCGGCAACATGCATTCAAGCTTGTACTTTTGCAGATCGGGAATCATCCTTGCCAGAATTCTGGTGTCCAGCACATGTCAACGGTTTGATGTAAGTCATGAATGGACTTACCGATAACCTGTAACTGTTTCAACGGTATCTGTTTTTCAACCGCTGGAAAAAATTCACGCTCTTCAAAACGGATGTGTTTTTCCAGGGCTCCGGCAAATTCTTGTAGCTGAGCCTTTAGATTGATATCTTTTAATTTAATTTTATTTATCAAAATTCTGAAAAAGAGGTGATCCCGTTTCAATTGTCTAATCAATAGATCAGCACTTTTAGAATATTTTTCAAGAGGTTCAATCAGGAATGATTCTTCTTTGTTAAAATGCGGTTCCAAACTATTTTCCCAGGCCTGTTTAACATAATCAGCCATTATCGCACCATCAGTGTTTTTATTCAATCCGCGTTTCAACCGGAAAGCCAGTACCAGTCCATGATGATGATCCCAGGAGAGTGGTTTCAATGTATCTCCCCGTTTCATTTTTTGATCTCCCGCAGTCTGTTATTTCAACCCTTTACCAATGAAGGTTATATGTTTCTGTGGATCCTCTGACGCAGACTTATGATAGACCAGATAATTCTGTTTCTCCATGGCCTCAATCAGTGGCAGGGGTTTAAAGTTTGTGTATAAAACCAGGTAAGCCCCACTGGGTATGGATTGCATCAATTCGTTTACCTTGTTCAGCGGATGCTGACCCTGATTCAACATCTCCACTCCGTCAACAATATAGGTCGGATCGCCCTTAATCCACTGCGCCTTATTTTCCAGAGGTACTTTCCAGTTTTGTGTTTCGCCCTTTAACTCAGTTTGTCCCACAGCCGCTCGCAGAATATTTACCAATGATAATACCTGTATTCCGCCTATTTGTGCTGCTTTTTCCAAGTTAGCCAGCTTTCCTACAGTACGTCGTAAAACAGGATTCTTAAGATTTTTAAAAGGGGGTGCTATATTCATGATCTGCTCTTCCAGGTTTGGATATGCTGTCAGCAGATCAGCTATTTTTGTTTTGGCCGTAATTTCCATACTAGTCTCCACGATTAGTTATTTTCTTCATCATATTTCAAAAGCCGGCGCTCGCCCTGTAACTGGCGGAGCTCGGTTAGCTCCTGCGTAACTTCCAGTGTACCGGAATACTGACCTTCATCATCATGCATAGCATAATAGGCTATATATATAAATTTATCGCCGAGGTTGATCCAGAACTTGGCCACATTCTGTTTACCTGTTTTAAAATCGCTGAGTATCTTATTTACAATATGCACACTTTTGGGGGGATGACAATACTGAACTTTGCGGCCAAGGATAGCGCGGGTACGGTCAAAGATACGTTTTTCACCGGGACTGAAATAACGCACCACATCGTCTTTATCGACAAAAGTTAAATCAACAGGTAATGTTTTAAAGACACTGATCAACTCTGCTAAACCGAAAGAACCTGTCGGCATCTGGATACGATCCGTTATAACCTGAGGTTTTTTTATCTGCTGATTTATGCCCCCTTCCGGTTGCCATTTGAATTCAGGTACATAGATAGAATATCCAATCTCATCACTCTGAATATAAATTTCATACCATTCCTGTTCCGTTAATAAATCAAGGGCGGTGGGAAATAATATTTTTTCTTCCTTATAAATCATATCTTCGATTGAAGCAATAGCCGGTAAGATTGCCAGTTGCCAATAGGCCTTGGCCTCGGCGGCCGCAATGGTTTTAATCTGTACTAAAGTGTTAATGGTTTCTTTCAGGAATTCACGCACTTCATCGTGTTTTCCCCACATGACTGCTGGCGGACCAGGCATATTCTTCTTTTCAAAATAGGGAAAAAGTAAATGTTCCTTGCGGCGATAATGTTTATCCACATCCATCAATTCATTTAAATGAGCCTGGATCTGCTGCAGTTTGGGTAAAGCCTCGGCCTGATCCGGCATCTTCTCCAATTGATCACCTAATAGACGAATCAGGTTGACGGTTTTTATTAAGGCTTTGTTTTCCTCCATAAAGGTGTGTACCGGATGACCGGGGATGGTTTGAGGTGTTTCCTGCAGATCCAAATGTTTTTTCAGGACACGGGTATGGGTGTCACACAGTTCCTGGATAGCTTCCCGTGGCATTCCTTCCTGAATTAGTTGCATTTCCATTAAAAATACATCCGAATATTCCGCTTCATCCAGGATGGTTTCAAACTGCTGACGTACTTTTTCTTCTGCCACACCATTATGCAATTGCCGGATTAGCGATTTCATGATCTCGACGCGTTCCTGACGATTATTGATAATTTCACTCATAAAATTCCTTTAATTTCGATTATGTGCAGATATAATAGTACCTAAGTACCTGAGTACCTGAGTATCTTAGTTTCTTTGTCTCTTTGTTCCTTTGTCTCCCTTTATGCCTTTGTTCCTCTGTCTATCTGTCCCTTTGTCCCTCAAATCTCCCAGAGTAACATTGTAAATCAACTCCTGCATATTCTCCCGCATTTTGATCCAGTGATGATGCAGGGCACAAGGATTTTCCATAGAACATTCAGGCAAGCCCAGAATGCAGCGCTGATAATTTTCCAGACCCTCAACAGCACCGATGATCTCATATAGATATATTTGTTTTGCCAAGCGGGTCAGACGATACCCACCCTGCTTGCCCTGCAGCGTTTCAACCAGCCGGGCTTCAGCCAGCCGATGCATCAGGCGCCCTAAATATTTATAGGGCAGATTCAGTTCACGATGCAAACGGTTTACCGAGCAAATCTGCCCTGTTTCGGCTGCCAGGCGGTACATTACCTGGATTGCATATTCGCTGGTTTTACTTAATCTCAAATTACTACCTCGAGGTAGAATATAGATAAACAATTTATTACATACAATAAAAAAATGAATTATTTAAGAATCAGCAAGGGTTTTCCATAAATAATAGATAGGGATACCAATTACTACTATGATCAAACCTGGCCAGGTATAAGTGGGTTTAAGGATTAGCAGATCAAATGATATAGCGGTGGCAATGATGATATATAAGGCGGGAAGCATGGGATAACCATAGGCCCTGTATGGCCTTTCGGTATGCGGCTGTTTTTTCCGTAAACGGTAAATCCCCACTACAGTCAAAATATAAAAAATCAATACAGCAAAGATCACATAATCGAGTAAATCCCCATAGGTACCAGAAAGACAGAGTATACTGGCCCAGATTCCCTGCATTACTAAAGCATTACCCGGGACAGCATTTTTATTCAAATTACCGGCCGGACTAAAAAAAAGTCTATCTTTAGCCATGGCATAATACACACGTGCTCCGGTCAGTATCAATCCATTGTTACAGCCAAAGGTTGAAATCATAATTAGGATTGCCATAATAATGGCACCTGCGCTTCCAAAGATCATGGTACCTGCAGCAGTCCCTACCCGGTCTTCGGCTGCAAACTGAATTCCTTGCCTCATGATATCTGATGCCTCAGGAGTCCCCGTGATAGGAAGAATAAGCAGATAGGCAATGTTGGCCAGTACATAGAGAATTGTTACCAAACCTGTTCCTAAAACCAGACTCAACGGTATATTGCGTCTGGGATTTACTACTTCACCAGCTGTAAAAGTAATATTATTCCAGGCATCGCTGGAAAATAGAGAACCCACCATCGCAACTCCAATCGCCGGCAGTAAGGCCAGGCCGGAAAGATCTTCGATCGAAATTATTTTTCCCGCGGATACATGGGTCCAGGTACCTTTCCAGAAAATGGACCAGTTTGCGGCGACCGCCTCCGCATTCCAACCGATTATAAATCCAATCAGAATAAGACCAACCAACACCGCGATTTTCGCAGTAGTAAAAATATTTTGAACTATTTTCCCCTGATGCAGGCCAAGTGAATTCAGATAAGTCAGAAAAAGAATACTGATTATGGCCAGAAATTGGGCCGCGGAAATTTTTAACGTTCCTATACTTATCAGGATATGCTTTTCACTGAACCAGGGGATAATTGCCGCCGCAAATTTGGCAAAAGCTACCGCGACTGCAGCAATAGTACCGGTTTGAATGACCATAAAAAAAGTCCAGCCATACAGAAAGGCAGTCAGTGGATTATAGGCCTCACGCAGATATACATATTGCCCTCCGGCATGCGGCATCATGCCTGCCAGTTCACCATAACTTAAAGCAGCAACCATGGTCACCAGACCCGTTATGATCCAGACCAGCAGAACATAAGCGGGGGCACCTATGGTGCGGGCAATATCTGCACTGACAATAAAGATACCGGACCCGATCATCGAACCCACTACAATCATAGTGGAGTCAATCAGATTTAATTCACGCTTGAATTCACGGGAACTCTTATTCATAAACCTTTTATTTTGCTAAATTTTTATTCCTTAATTGTGCTACCACACTGTGCTTTCGGCTATAACCAAAATAAATCAGCAATCCGATCCCCAGCCAGATCATCAATCGCCACCAATTTTCAACAGGCAGCGAAAACATTAACACCAGACAGGAAATTATCCCCATCACTGGTACAAATGGAACGAATGGAGCACGAAATGGTCGGTGTACCTGGGGATGTGTCTTGCGCATAATCAATACAGCAGAACAGACAATCACAAAGGCCAATAATGTCCCGATATTAGCCATCTCAGCCAGAATGCGTAAGGGGATAAAGGCAGCCATTGAACCAACAAAAATACCGGTGAGAATGGTTGATTTCCAGGGGGTTCGGAATTTATCATGTACCGCTCCAAAAAAACTGGTAGGCACCATACCATCACGGGCCATGGCTAGCATGACTCTTGGCTGGCTGAGCATCATCACTAAAAGGACAGAAGTGATTCCGCAGATTGCTCCAATATCGATCAGGCGCTGGGCCCAGGTCAAACCCTTTTGTGCAAATGCATTCGCTACCGGAGCATTGATATCAATCTGATTAGAAGGGACCATGCCGGTAAGAACAGCTGACACGGCAATGTAAAGTATGGTACATATAATTAAAGATAGAATAATCCCGATCGGTACATCCCGCTGGGGTTGCTTGGCCTCTTCAGCATGAGTGGATACTGAATCGAATCCAATATAGGCAAAGAAAATAATCGCGGCACCAGCCAGCATCCCGACAGGGATACCCCCTGGTCCCGCCTCACCCCAGATTGGTTTTCCAAAAAAACTCAATCCGGAGTATCCAAATGGAGCAAATGGTTTCCAGTTCTCAGGATTTATATAATGTATTCCGACTACAATCACAAACAAAACGATGGTCAACTTGATCACCACCATCGTAGTATTAAAGGTCGCACTTTCTCTGATGCCCAGTACTAGCACAGTGGTAATTATTACAGTTATAATGATAGCAGGCAAATCAAAATAGGTACCAGTTACTAAAAACACTCCTGAGGCCGGATCAAAATCAAAAGGGGCACTCGATAAAACATGTGGAACATAAATTCCAATCGAGTTCAATAAATCTTGTACGTGTGCGGACCAACCATGTGCAACTGTCGATGAACTGACAGCATATTCCAGTACCAGATCCCAGCCGATGATCCAGCCAAATAATTCACCAAGAGTAGCATAGGCGTATGTATATGCTGAACCGGCAACGGGTACCATGGAGGCAAATTCACCATAGCATAAAGCAGCAAAAACACAGGCCAGACCGGAAACCCCGAAGGAAAGAATAAGGGCCGGGCCTGTCCGGTCATGCGCGGCAATACCCGTCAGTACAAAAATTCCGGTCCCGATTATAGCACCGACACCTAAACTGGTAAGAGAAACCGGTCCTAAGACCCGCCGTAAACGATTCTCACCTTTCATTTCCTCCAGAAGTAACTCGTACGGTTTCCTGGCAAAAAGTTGGCTGGGCATCAGGTCTTTTTCTCTTTCAATATGCTGTAGATGATGTTATTATTTAAACGCAGGTTGCAATTCTAATCCATTTTATTGAGCAAAGCAAGCGAGATAATCACAGTTCCCTCACTACATAATTCTCCAGTT
>CAYSHN010000116.1:0-9176 GCA_964430815.1 uncultured Calditrichota bacterium
GAAACTCCGATGGAAGCTGCAAAAGCAGCTTCCAGCGAAATCGGTCTGGCCGTCATGGCTACCACCTTTACCATTATTGCCGTTTTTATACCGGTTGCTTTTATACCTGGAATAGTCGGCCGGTTTTTTTACCAGTTTGGGATAACCATATCTGTTTCCGTACTCGTTTCCTTATTTGTTGCTTTTACCTTGACCCCGATGCTCTCGTCACGTTGGCTGCACGGGGAAGATGAAGAACTCACTCCGCAAGGTAACATCTTGCACCGGGGGCTTTATTATTTTAATCACTTCTTTGAAATTTTAAGTAACAAGTATCAAAAAGCCATTAACTGGTCACTGACCCGTCGTAAACTGATCATCGTTATTGCCATTTTTGCTTTCATCCTTAGTTTTTTCCTGATGCGCTTTCTGGGTACATCGTTTTTTCCCAGCACCGATCAGGGTGAGTTCACTATCAGTGTAACTGCTGCACCTGGTAGTTCACTCCAGCAAACCAGCCAGATCTGCAGCACGATCGAGGAATCGGTAAGGAAAATGCCCGAGGTGACCTTAATGCTGACTACCATTGGTGCGGGCAATGATCCGGTTACCAAGGGCAATATACTGGTAAAATTACTCAGGAAAGATGAGCGCCGGAAAGGTGTTGAACAGATTATGGCAGAGCTCCGTATGGCTGTTGAAAAAATTCCTGGTGCTAATATTAGTTTGGGAACTCAACAAGGTATGGGAGGTGGAAATAAACCGGTTATTATGAGCGTGTGCGGAGATGATTTGACAACTCTGCAGAAACTCGCTGATAAAGTGGAACGCATTATGCGCAGCACCAGAGGTGCTGCGGATATAGAAAACAGTTTTGAAACTTCCAAACCGGAGATGCGCATTTTAATTGATCGTGAAAAAGCATCGGATCTGGGCATCAATGTGGGTCTTATTGCCTCGACCGCCCGTGCCATGGTTGATGGATTTGTCGCGACCCAATATCAGGAAGGGGATGAGCAATACGATGTGCGGGTACGGTTGAGCAAACAGGATCGTACTTCTATTGATAATATCAATAATCTTACTATTAAAAGTAATAAAGACATTGGTAACAATCAAAAATTAATGATACCTATCAGTTATGTGGCAGGAATCAGCCAGGGATCCGGACCATCCAAAATAAATCGATTCGACCGTCAGCGTGAAATTCGTATTGATGCTAATTTATCCAATGCGTTGCTGGGTGATGTTCTTGGAGATATACAAAAAAGAACCCGTGATCTTGCTGTCCCGGCCGGGTATTCCATCAGTGTGGTCGGAGAGGGGCAAATGCAGGCTGAATCATTCGCCAATATACTGCTTTCGCTCGCGCTGGCCATCATTTTTGTCTATATTGTCCTGGCCGCACAGTTTGAAAGTTTCTCTTATCCATTTGCCATTATGCTGGCCCTGCCCATGTCCCTGATCGGAGCAGTCATCGGTCTGATTATTTTTGGCAGCGCCCTCTCGATTCAGTCCCTGATCGGCATCATCATGTTGATGGGTTTGGTGACCAAGAACGGAATTCTGCTGGTGGATTATACCAATGTATTGCGGGATCGGGGATTACCGCGTACCGAGGCGCTGGTCAAGGCAGGTGCCACGCGGCTGCGGCCTATTCTGATGACTACCTTTGCCATGACCTTCGGGATGGTACCGGTTGCTTTTTCATTTGGTGAAGGCAGCGAGTTTCGTGCCCCCATGGGGCAGGCAGTTATCGGTGGTCTGATCACTTCTACACTGTTGACTCTTTTTATTGTACCGGTAGTATATTCTATTCTGGATGATTTATCACTGGGTAAAGTTTTCAAACGGATTAAACGGTATACGGTATTCTGGAAAAAGTAATTAAGCCTGGCAGAATTAAAGGGATTTGCTTATTGAATTTTACGAATTGTGGGTGATTAAGCTGCTAGCGGAATACTGTATCAACTGTGATCTTTAATGGAAGGGAACTATTTATGAAAATAGCATTTCTGGTCTGTAATGAAGTATATTCGGCACGGATAATGGAGTTGTTCACCAAGAACAATATTGATTATTATACCTCCTGGGAACAGGTGAAAGGAAAAGGGCATGGAACACAACCACATCTGGGCACACGTAGTTTTCCTGGCATGAATGTCGTTTTCATGATCGCTTTCGAAGAAGAATCTCCGCTTACAAGTTTAATTCAGGAAATTAAACTGGCCAACGAACAAATCCATCGTCCTGATGACCAGATCAGATTATTTCAAGTGCCGCTGGAGAAAATAGTCTAAAGGTTATTTTTTTCTACACGGTTATAATCAACAGTCCTGAGATCACATGCACGGCTTATCAATCATAATTCCGGCCTATAATGAACAGGAAAATATTCAAGCCGGAAGATTAGCAGAAGTCACTGACTGGTTGAAAACTTATCCCGGTCCCACCGAGTTAATAGTAATAGATGATGGTAGCGTAGATGATACAGTCAGATTAGCAAGGTCAGTAGCCGGGCGAGTAATATCAATTTCACATTCGGGTAAGGCCGCGGCCCTGATGGCTGGTATGACAGCAGCGGTGCATGATAGTATACTTTTTTCGGATATGGATCAGGCCACACCGATCACTGAGGCTGCTAAATTGCTTACTATTCTGGAAGAATCAGCAGATATTGTTGTTGGTAGTCGGGGCCTGCTTCGTCAGCATGCGCCGTTGAGCAGGTATATTTTGAGTTTAGGGCATATTTTTTTCCGGCGCCTGCTGCTAAGGTTATCATTTATCGATACGCAATGTGGATTTAAAGCCTGTAAAAGGCAGGCAGCCAGTGAGATTTTAAATCATCTAAAAGTTTACAATTCCGAGACCAGAATCCCGATCAGCGGCTCCCGGGTGAATAGTGGATTCGATGCCGAATTTCTTTTAGTTGGATTTTATCGGGGATTCAGGATTGCTGAGGTTCCGGTACAATGGAATTATCAGCGGACACGCAGAACCAATCTGTTCATGGAAGCCTGGTTTGGTATACAGGATCTATTTGCCATTGCCTGGCAGGATTTGAAGGGAAATTATAGTCGAGAACAGTGAGGGACTTGTATTTCTTAAAGCCTGCAACTTTTAAACTGTAGATACGTACTACGTACATATTGATTTTTATTTATTAAATCTAATCTTTCGGTAATATCAATTGAATGAGTGGAAACAATTGATTGTTTCTTTTTATTCAGACCTGTCTTATTTTTTCCATGTATTGAAAAACTGTTTTTATAAATATAACCCAGTCGCGGAGGTAATATGCGCCTATCACTATCAAGACGTGAATTTCTTGATCGGTGTTCGAAAAGTGCCCTGGCGGTAGTAACGGTACCATATTTATTTAAAGGAAATTGGAACTCATTGTTGACGGCACCGCCAGCAGCGGATTGGTCACTGCAGGATTTTTATGACCATTTTGGTATCAATGAAAGAACGATTCAGGAGATCATGAAAACCGCTTTATCACGTGGAGGTGAGTATTGCGATATCTTCTTTCAGCACCAGATATACAATTACATTTCTCTGGAAGACAAAGCAGTTAACAGTGCCTACAATAATATTACCTTTGGTGCTGGAATCCGTGTGCTCAAAGGGGATCAAACCGGGTATTCCTATAGTGAAGAGTTGACACCGGCAGCAATGAAACTGGCTGCGCAAACAGCAGCAAACATCGCTGATTCCAAAGTTGAACTTGAGGCGGTTCCGATCAAAGCACATCAGCTACCTAATTATTATACGATTAAAATGCCCTGGGAGGAGATTCCCATCGATCAAAAAATACCTGTTCTGCAAACAATCAATGATAAAATGTTTGCTCTGGACAGTCGGGTCATTAAATGCAATGTAGTTTTCAATAATCAGACTTCTTATGTACTACTAGTTACTTCCGAGGGCCGGGCTGTCCATGATTACCAGCCTGGTTGTTTTATTTATGCCGGTTGTACGGCTGAGCAGAATGGGCAACGGGAACAGAACTATAAATCACTGGCCGGCAGAAACGGTTTTGAGTTATTCAATGCTATGGCAATTGACAACATCGCCCGGGATGCTGTGCAAAAAACAGTGGTACTCTTTGATGCTGTGAAACCGGAAGGTGGAGAGATGGAGGTAGTACTGGCCGCAGGGAGTTCCGGAATCCTGTTACATGAAGCGATCGGACACGGTATGGAGGCCGATTTCAACCGCAAGGCCATTTCAATCTTCAGTGACAAGATTGGTAAACCGGTAGCGGAAAAATTTGTGACCATTGTTGATGATGGTACCTTGCCCAATGCCCGTGGTTCAATTAATGTCGATGATGAAGGTAATGATACCGAAAAAACTTATCTGGTGGAAAATGGCATTTTACGGAGTTATATGCATGATCACCTGAGTGCCCAGTTCTATAAAGTAAAACCAACCGGAAATGGTCGCCGCCAGAATTTTCGTTTTCCACCTCAACCCCGTATGCGCAATACCTATATGCTAAACGGACCTCATAAAAAAGAGGAAATCATCGCTAGCGTGAAAAAGGGTCTTTATGCGGAAACTTTTACTAATGGTGAAGTATTCATCGGCGCAGGGGATTTTACCTTTTATGTAAAATCGGGCAATTTGATTGAAAATGGAAAACTGACCAAACCGGTTAAAGATATCAATATTATTGGTAATGGTCCGCAAGTTTTAAAAGAGATTGTGATGGTTGCTGATGATTTTGCTCTGGATGATGGTACGTGGACCTGTGGAAAAAATGGACAGGGTGTACCGGTCTCACTTGGATTACCAACGGTTAAAGTATCAAAAATAACCGTCGGTGGAGTGTGATAAAACACAAAAGCCGATGAACTGCCCCGGGTAATCCGGTAATAATAACTGGAGTTGTATTGAGGATTAATTAAACAATAAATAATTCAGATAAAGGTGAAGCCATGAATCGAAAAGAACGTTCAGATCTGGCCCAGTGGGTAACCGAACAGGCTTTAAAAAACGGTGCCAACCAGGTTGCTGCGTCTATATATTTCAGCAGAAGAATTGAGATTGAGTATCGTGATAAAAAATTGGAAAAACTGAGCGAAGCTACCCGTAATTCAATGAATATCGATTTGTATGTTGATCAACGCTATTCAACTCAGGCCACCAATGATTTAAAGAAGGATTCTCTGCTTAAATTCATTAAAGATGGTATTAGCAGTACCCGTTATCTGGCCAAAGATGAATATCGCATCTTACCGGATCCCCAATATTATCCAGCTAAAAAAGGAATGGATCTGAAGATACATGATCCTTTCTATGATCGTCTGTTGACACCGGATCGGGTAAAAATAGCAGCGGATATTGAAGCAGCAGCTATGGCCCAGAGTGATCAAATCATATCCACCTCAGCCGCCTATACCGATGTTTATTCTGAAACGGTACGTGTTCATTCTAACGGCTTTAACGGTGAGTCATCCGAAACCCAATTCTCGATTTCAGCTGAGGTTACGGTCGATGATAAGCAAGGCGGCCGGCCGGAAGATTATGCCTATGCCGCAACACGGTTAAAGGGTGAGTTGCCGGGTGCTGAATCGATCGGCGTACAGGCGGCCAAACGTGCGCTGCGTAAAATCGGCCAGAAAAAGATTGAAACCGGCAAATATGATATGATTGTAGAAAATAGAGCAGCACAACGACTGGTAGGAATTTTACAAGAACCCATGAGTGCTCAAGCCCTGCAGCAGAAGAATTCCTATTTAGAGGGAATGCTCAGCAAACAGGTGGCCTCGGCAAAATTAACCATGATCGATGATCCGCTTATCGAAAAAGGATTAGGATCACGTCTTTTTGATGATGATGGCCTGGCTGCGAAAAAGAGAGTCCTGATCGAAAAGGGAATTTTGAAAGAATACTTTATTGATAATTATTATGGTCGGAAACTGGGCCTGAAGCCTAATTCGGGATCTACCTCAAATCTGATTTTTGAACTAGGCACAAACTCTCTGCCTGAGTTAATCAAACAGGTGAAGCAGGGAATTGTGGTGAACGGATTCATCGGTGGAAATTATAATTCGACGACCGGCGATTTTTCCTTCGGCGTAGTTGGCTTACTGGTTAATGATGGTGAAATTGTCAAATCGATCAATGAGATGAATATATCAGGTAATGCTAAAGAATTCTGGAAGCAATTGGCTGCTCTGGGTAACGATCCCTTTCTGTATTCTTCCTGGCAAACGCCTAGCATGTTATTTACGGATATCAATTTCAGCGGAATTTAAATGATCCACTTTTCGAGCATAGAAAAATTATCTGTGTATTTTTAATCCTGGGGTATTATTTAAAAGGATCTTTTTCGAAAAGCAAACGGATCCCTTTTTGCAACGGAGATAGCAATTCTGATTTGTCAATGCAGAACATAAAACGTTTATACCGTTTAAGACTCCATTTTTCATAATGGAATACAATATATAACAGTTGAAAAATTTTTGTATAATCCCCCGAGATAGCATATTCTTCACATAAAGCAATTATGATCGGATCATTCTGCAGTTCAAAGTCTATAGGGCAATTGCAGACTCGGTAATAATCCGGAAATGAAAGAATATCCCCACCTTTAGCAAGGTAATCTTCAAATGAATCAAGAATTTCCAATTTATTTTGTGCAGAGACGTTAGGCATCTTTTTTAACCATTTCTTCGTTGGCAACTATATAATCGGCGATAATCCGCAGTGTATAAGTAAAAATGGCTGATTCTGTCCAAAATGAAAAACCCCACACTTAAATATGTGGGGTGAGGGCTTGGGAAAGATTTATTGTAGGTATTTATTATCATCGACTACATACTGTGGCTATTAATAATATTTTATGGACTTGATCAGAAATTGATCACTATTTATTCAAGAATAAAAAAGATCAATTATGTCCAAAAAATAATTTAAGAAAACTACTATTGAGTCGATGGTATCTATGAATAATCATGCATGGAAATGGATCATATTAAATTTGAAAATGAGACATATTCATGAATAGAAAGCGGGTCGACGGACGAATCTAAATTCATAAATTAATAGACAGATCTGCAACGAAAATCAGTCGAATTTATTGATTACTTTTCATTGATTATGGAAACGAAGAAAAAAGACTATAACGTTCAATTGGAACTAACGGCTAAAGAAGTTGGCGATCAGCGTGGGCGCAACGGTCATCTGCCAAAAATTTTGATTGTAGATGATGTAATTGATAATATCCGTTTGATTTCCAATATCCTGAATCGGCATAATTCTACATATCTGATTCGTTATGCTACCAATGGTGATGAAGCTCTGGAACTAGTAAACTCGTTTACACCTGATCTGATTATGTTGGATGTAGTGATGCCCGGTATGGACGGGTTTTCAGTATGCCGGACCTTAAAAGAAAATGCCCTAACCCGCCTGATCCCGGTCGTGATGATTACAGCACTGGATAGTCAGCAGGACCGCTTAAAAGGTTTGGAGGCGGGAGTAGACGATTTCATATCTAAACCATTCAATGTTTATGAACTCTTAGCCCGAGTTAAAAATTTGCTTAAATTACGTAGTTACATCAGTGAGCTGGAACATGCCGAACAGGTAATTTTCAGTTTAGCTCGAGCGGTTGAAGCAAAAGATAAATATACCGAAGGACATTGTGAACGTCTCTCCATTCTTGCTCAGCGCATTGGGGAAGAACTAAACTTGAATGAACAAGAAATAACAATATTGAAACGAGGCGGCACTTTACATGATATAGGCAAAATTGCCATTGATGATTCGATTCTGCAAAAAGAAGGGCCGTTAACGGCTGAAGAATATTTAATTATAAAAACCCACCCGGAGATCGGTGAGAATATATGTCGGCCGCTGAAAACCCTGCAGCCACTTCTACCGATGATCCGTTTTCATCAAGAGCGCTATGATGGCAGTGGATATCCGGATGGCCTCAAAGGGGAGGAAATCCCATTATTGGCCCGTATTATCGGTATTGTAGATTCTTTTGATGCTCTAACCACAGATCGTCCCTACCGCAAAGCGATACCAGTCCCGGAAGCACTGCAGATCATGGAAAAAGAGACCAAACTTGGATTGTGGGATCCGAAAATCTTTGAAATTATGAAAACCATCATCACCAGAGAAGATTTTAGTCAATCTGCCTGATCTGATATAATTTGCATACCTAAATAGTAGTTCGTACAACAGACCATAATTTGCTTGTAAATTTTTAACAAATTATTTATCTTGGAAAACCATAGTTATTTTACTAAGTTTTATTAATTTAAGTGTGGAGAAGACATGCGTCTGATAGTAGTATTCATTTGGATAATTGTAGGTTCGATTATCCTCTGGTTTTTCGCCATCAATCAGGGACAAAATGTTTCTATAGATTTTGTCAAAGTCAGATACGAAAATGTAGACCTGATTGTAGTCATATTTCTCTCATTTTTTGTTGGACTAATTGTAGGCGCTATTATTATATCATCCTATGTGGTCAAGACCAAGTCTGAAGTCAGGGCCTTAAAACGTGAACAGAATAAATTGATCAAAGAACTGGATGGTTTACGAAACATGTCTATTGACGAATTACCCGAAGCGAGTTTACGTAGTGATTCAAGTACGAATATTGACTAAATCTTAGGATTGTAGTATGGGCTCTTCATTTGTTTTTGAATTTTGGATATTTATATTATTACTAGCGGTTCTTTCCTTAGCAGTTCTTTATCTTTATTATTCACGTAAACGTACAACTGAGCAAGAAAATCATTCCTATCTGAACGGACTCAAATATCTCTGTGAAGGAGAAAATCGGCTGGCGCTGGAAAAATTTAAACAAGCCGTACGTACGGATTCAGAAAATATTGATGCTTATATTAAAATTGGGAATATCTTGCGTGCTGAAGGATTGTTAACCAATGCCACCCGTGTGCATAAAGACCTGACTTTGCGTGGAAATCTATCGGAAGAGGATAATATCAGGGTTAAACAGAATCTAGCTCTTGATTATTTACAGGCGAAAAGCGTTGACAAGGCGGAAAAATTTCTGGAAGAGTTAAAAGAGATTAAATCAATGTACGACTGGGTTACACCTCATCTGGTACAAATATATGAACAAAAGAGTGAGTGGCGATTGGCCTTCGAACTGTATGAGAAGTCATCGTTGGCACAGACTGATGATGGAAAGATAAAATTGG
>CAYSHN010000117.1:0-9149 GCA_964430815.1 uncultured Calditrichota bacterium
CCCGGCATCAAGAGGGTGATGACAGTAGCTTTGAGAATTAGTTTAGCTGACACGTTTACCCGGTTTACTTAGATTAAAAGAATTGCAGATGAAATTGAATGTGGAACAAGTCGTGTTGCTTTTTAATAGATAGTGTATTCACCGTTAATTCTGGTTGTCGCTCCGCCCCCAAATAACACCCGTTCATGATTATTTTCATCCAGTTTCCGGCGCAGTTTTATGATGTTATAGTTATGCATTAATCCATTTTGTTCAATTATAATCGTCTCCTTTTTCCATTTATCCAGGCTGATCAGGTAATATCCGAAAGCCGAATTACCCGAACCGGTCGCTGGATCTTCCATGTATCCGAAGGTTGGGGCAAAAACCCGGGTCCTGAAATCATTCGTCTTATCGGTAACTTCTGTGGTAAAAACTTCAATAATGTCTATGCCGGCACTAAAACAAAATTCTTTCAGTTTAGTGAAGTCCGGCGAAATATTAAGAATAGATTCTAAGGTCTTGATGGGAACGATCAGAGTAGTTAATCCGGCATTGATAATTTTAACAGGCCAATTAAGGTTGATGTCTGCTGCCGAAATTTTCAGTTTGAATGAAATAGTGTTTAAAGGCGGGATCTCCGTTTTTTCTTCAGGAAGAGGGGACATAATAAAAACAGAATCCTCAGCCCTGATCCGGTTTTCTATCTCTAATTCGCCTTTATTGGTCCGTATCTTTAACAAATCATATTTCATTAGATCGTCAGTATTCTTGATTAAATCATACATGATGGCGATAGTGGCATGACCGCAAAAATCAACTTCTCTTTCTGCTGAATAGTATTTTAAGTCAAATCGGTTTTCTCCGCTTCTAAATATAAATCCGACTTCATTTACAAAACGCTTCAACTCTCTGGCAATCTGCAGCATTTCAGGTTCGGTAATATCGTTTTGGGAGTTAAGCCAGATATATCCAGCCGGATTTCCTGACGATTTCAGTGTGGCAAAAGCATCGATCTTTTTAAATTTAAATGTTTTCATTTATTGCTCTGCAATTTACAAATTACCAGTTATAGTATTTATATATAATATTCAATGATTTAATCATATTGAATTTATCATTGTTATTCTTTACCAACGGATACCCGCCATTCACGGACCAGTTCCAGGTATCCCTGCGCGCTAGTAGCATTTAAAACAAACTTGCCGTTGGTCATCAACTTCTCCAGTTGGTCATTTCGTTCAGTGTAGAGCCAATTTAGAAAAGGATTGGAGGCCTTTAATTTAGTTTGATGGCTTTCCGCAGTACTTTGGAATTTCATATATTTTATTAAGCCATCTTGAAAAATGAAGGTTACCGGATCGAAGTATCCTTTATCCATACCCTGCAGTTTACTGATGTCATTTTGTTCAAGGCATTTGCAGAAGATAGTATCTCTAACTATCCTGAAGTCACTGAAAGACAGGCGGGTGTTGATCACACTGTCCCATTCTGCAGCACCGCGTAACACCTTTTTGCCCTGGCCTTTGATAGCATCAATTTCAAATATTATATCGTCGGTATAACAACGGGCTATGGTATTATCGATATCCTTAGTATTAAAGGCCTGTTTAATTACTTTTATACGATCTGTTGATCTGGTTGAGCAGCTAAAAAATAGAATTGGCAGTAAGAGCATCAGAAGGTATGCCCTGAATCTGTGTAGAATTGTTTTCATGGTGTTCCTCCATTAAACGATCGAATTATTGTATCTATAATCTGTTCCACTTCCATTAACCATTGTTCTCGTTGCTGTACAGTACTATCCGCAATTATTTTGAATGTTTTTCTATAATATTTGGTAATACCACAAAAATCAAAAATGCATTGTTTCCAGATCCTTTCCAGGGGATCTCCAAAGTACTTTTCTTCTCTTTCTTCGGCTGTATTAGAAGTATTAAAAACAATCCCGTATTTTCCCTGCAATTTTCCAATAGCTATCCCGCCGCCCGAGTCTCCCGGTGGAAAATCATAACAGTAAGTGGGCCGGAACACACGATCAATATACCCTTTTAAGATGGCTGGTGGTTGTCCCCACCAATTGGGATGGATAAAAATAAGAATATCCGATTCTAGCAATTCCCTGGCATATTGATTAACCAGTTTATCCTTGGAGATATCGGAACCCAATTCATCTCTGCTCAGCAGCGGATTGAAATATTCTTTATATAGATCATGTTGATGAATGGTAATATTTTGGCTTTCCAGTTTTAGACATATAGTTTTAAAAATTGCATGGTTAAAACTTTTATCATACGGATGTGCTAAAATTACGCTGGCAGTCATATAAATCCTTTCATCATCAGAATATATGTATGATCATGCTGAAGATTTCTCCAGTACGGATATGCGGGCAGGTATACAACCTGCAGCATTTCTCGAACGGTACGAATCTACTGCACAATCGATTATTTTTCTACTCTTACTTCGTAATGTTGCGAACGGTCATCGAAATTTGAGAGCAGAGCCTGTCCTTTTGGTGGGACCACCGCTTTTTCATAGTCCTCTCCGGCAAATTCCCGCACTGCATCTATGGATTCGAACCTCATGATGGTAAGGAACTCAACACAATCAGGAAGATTGCGTCGCAGCAATTGAATACCATGATACCCGTTTATCTCCCGCTTGCTTATCCCTACGAAAATTTCACTTTTGAGCAGTTTTTCATAGGCTTCTGCGTTAGTTGGTGATGTCCAGCCATGCCAAATTCGAATAATCATATTCAGCATCCTCCTTTGCCATTATAAAACTTGAATCCAGGAACAAAACCTGTTGGTTCGTTAATTTCATTTTCTTCTATTGAGTAATCAACATTCCTTTACCATTTGCCATTGCCCGATGAACACAACAGCGGTTTATTTCCGTTTGAACTCATATTCACCCGATGGATCACGTTGTTTCATGGCAATGACTTTTCCGTTCTCGACAACGAATTCAATAACTATATCTGTAAATCCCTTGATCCGGAATTTATGCGTCTGGTAAGGTGTAAGTTGATAGATTGGTTGTCCTGGAACGGTAAGGTACAGGAAGGTGTCTTCCTTAAGCGTTACTTCTAACACAGCACCACCAATCTCATACTTCCCGGTATATTGCTGTAAAGTCTTTGGATCACTCAGCGAAGCATCTACTCTACGCATAAAGGTTACTTCTGATTCATCCAGTGAAATTATAAGGCGATCAATTTCACCCTGGGGATTGGTTAAATAATTCAACGACCATAACCCATATTGCTCATCGTTCGGTGAATCGAAGCGATCATAATGGAAGTGTTTGAGTGGTAGTACAATGTGGTGAAAATCGAGCTGTAAGACAGAATCTTTCAGGGCAACTTTAAGAATACCATAAGCTGGATGTTCAAATTCTCCGCTATAATCTTCTAGTGGGTGTGAGGGTTTGGTGTTGGCGATACGTTCAGCGCCGGCTTTCTGGCGTCCTGCCTTGTTCTGCTTTTTGGCTTTATCCCGATCCTGCAAGCGTCGTTCACTCCAGGGCGTTTGATCCAGACTGAGCAATCGCTCATAAATATTGTATGAAATGATATTGTAAAGTGGGGCACTCTGATCGCCGATAACAAAAACAATTACCCCGATACTATCATACGGCATACAGGAGAATTGTGAATGAATACCGTCGAGATCACCACCATGATAAGTCATGAAATGACCACGATAAGAAGCAAACCATCTCCCCATACCATAGACAGGATTTAAAAGTTCTCCGTAACCTCTGTTCTCAAGTTGAGAATTAGGAAGGGCGATCGCAGGGGCCAGCGATGCCCGTACCACATCTGCCGGAATGATCTGTTTTCCGTTATAAATTCCCTCATTCATCAGTGCGATGAGCCATTTGGACATATCGTTGATGTTTGAAATAATCGATCCGGCCGGTCCGATTCCCTGGGCTTCTTCGTAGTAAGGAATTTGATATAACAGTGTAGTATCACGTTTCTCATTATAAGGAACGAAATGGTCAGATTGTTTCATCATTTCCGAAATGCTGAACAGGGTACTGTTCATTCCCAATGGTTTGAAGATCCGTTCCCGTACGAAATTTTCCCACGTTTGCCCGGTTAGATTCTCGATTATATAGCCGCTAGCGGTATACATCATATTATTGTACAGGAATCCTTGCCGCAGCGCCTGGCTCGGTTCCAGGTATTTCAGGCGGTCGAATAATTCTTTGCGAGAAAATTCAGATTTGTACCAGATCAAATCATGACGTGAAATACCTGTACGGTGAGCCAGCATATCGCGGATTGTAACGGTATTATTGAGATCTTCATTAGCAAACTGGATGATGGGTACAAACTGCCGGACCGGTTTGTCCCAATCCAATTTTCCTTCCGCTACCAGTAATCCCACTGCCATGGTCGTGAACAGTTTTGTATTGGAGGCTATTTGGTAAAGTGTATTCGGGGTAACGGGTAGTTTTTTTTCATTATCCCGGTAACCATACCCTTTGGCAAAGACAAGACGGTCTTTAACCACAATCCCAATCCCTGCACCAGGGGTATTCCAGTCCTTAAGGATTATAGCCATATAGGTATCGAAGTCCCCTAACTTCTTCGGGATATCGATATCCTGGGCTAGTAAAGGCCAGGAGAGCAGGGCGAATAATAAAAGGAGAAAAATAATTCTAATAGATTTATACATAAGTCCTCCCGAGAATTGTGGTGAATACTCTTGTACAAATATTCGCAGAATTTATATTTTTGTTAGAGTTTTGTTTTCCTGCGAAAAAAAGTGCTGAGTTTATCCTACTTTTGCCTTGAAACAGTCTATAAGTTTGGAAATGGAAGTCGGTAAGATCTTACATTTTCTTTTCATTTCTTCAATGCTGCCTTGGAGAATATATAATCCGGGATGACGGCGTCAAGAATAATAGAATCTACAAGAAACTCGGTTCCTTCTCCTGCTTTGAGGATATCTTTATAGAGGATTGATTTGGCCACCCATCGCTTTTGCACTTCCATCACTTCTCGTACATCCATGGTCTTTAAATGTTTACCACTCCTGGCGTAGAGATTCTCCCTTTGCAGAATAAAACGTTGCTTCTCCACCCAAATCCTGCGATTGTAATAAGTGATCTCTTCCTTTTTGGCAGTGAGGTTTAATATCCAGCACAAATTTCCATTAACAGTTTCTTCTGAATCAATTGTTGCGCTGTAGAGGTTCGGCAGATGCGGATCCTCCATCATATCCTCGTAGGAAAGGTCAGAGCCCATTACGGATTGCCGCAGCATATGTCCGGATATCAGTATGGTCCGGTCGGTGGATGGGGAATAGATCCATAACATATCGTTAAGTTTAAGCATTTTCGTGCCCTTGTCCCGGGCCGGAGCTAAAAACTCGGAGAAAGCTTCCCTGGTTCCTCGCTGCCAGGATTTTACTTCGACTGTCCGGCTGCCACGTTCTCCATGTATAACCATGCGTGATACGATAATCCTGTTTTCTGAAAACATGTTTTGATCCACTTTTTTCAGGATATCGTCACCTGTAAGAGTTTGTGCCCATAATTGTCCGACGAATAAAATAGAGATTAATCGAATCAGATATTTCATGTTTCGAGTTCTTTAAATAATTGTGATGTTTGTCGTTTAAAAATTCCGATACCGGAAACTACGCTGCCCAAAAATGTGGCCAGTACACCCGGCAGGAATCCGATTACAAAAGTCATTGGTTCAACCTGTGCCCGGATGACATTGGAGATCATCATGGTACTGTTTTCCAGCATTGATCCGATATCCAAACCATATATTTGCAGATAATAGGCAAAGATCAATCCTACTGCTGTGCCTAGCAGAGAGCCGACAATACCTATCATTAGTGATTCGGCTATCATCGAACGATAAACATGTTCCTGATCTTCACCCATAGCCAGCCGCAGGCCTATTTCTCCATACCGTCGCAATCCCCCGATTAATCCGGCATTCCAGAGCACAATGGACATAATAATGATGAATATAGCCAATATCTTACCGGAAACCGATTTAACTAAATCCAGATAATCAGCCAATCCACTTTCATTGCGCAACGTGGCCATGATAGGTGAAAACCTGTCTGCCTCATTCAGGTGCCGGGCATTAAAGTTTGCTGTTATTATATCGGCTTGTTCCTCGTGGTAAAGATCGTCACGGAAAAAGCCAATGATTGTACCGGCACCATTGACCATGTCCAAAGCCTGTTGAATGTCAGAAAGATCGGTAATAATGGCACTGCGGTCCAACAATCCTATTCCAAATCGGATTGTTCCCGCAACTGTGAAATTGGCGAAGGTCATACTGCCATACATGGTCGAACTGATTAATGTCGCTTGCTGACCCGGTCGTAGATGTAACTTCTCAGCCAGTCCCTCCGCTATTAAAATGTCACCATGTTCTTTCGGCAATCCTCCCAGAACAAGAGCGGGTCGGATGTTCAGTACCTTCCATTCCGGACTATCGTCGGATAAAAGGTTTACTCCCATGCCACTTATCGGTGCCTGTTCCTTTGTTTGGCCATTTTCATCGGGCACATCGAGAAGTCCGCCAAAGGTTAACCGCGGTGTCCAGAGCAGGTCGGGATAACTTTGCCTCAAAGTGCTGAGCAGAGTATCGATACCAAGCAGTGCCAAGTCATTGGGAATCTGGTCGGCTTGCTCAGAATAGGCCTTGGTCATTATGCAAACATGCCCGGTTTTGTAACGGGCGGTGGATTGCATTATGCTAGACATGGCACCATTCAACCAGGCATGCAGAAAAACAGTCAATAGCACGCCTGAGGCCACAATCAAGACAGGGAAAAGAGAGCGGGAGCGATCGCGGAGCAGGCCTTTGAGTAAGAATTGGATCACGGCATTTTCCCCCGTAGCGCATCCGTCGGTTTTAATTTGGCAATTCTCCTGGTGGGTAGAAAACTAACGATAGTTGTTACTAAAAGGACTAACAGTGTAGTGCCCACCACTAATCCTGTGGAATAGACGGGGAAGAGTTTTTCACCGAGTGCAAAGCCGAAAGTATCGGTAGCCTCTGGTAGTTTCCAACCAACCCTGGCGATATATCCAAGAAGGGGGATACCATATATAGCAGCGATAACTGCGGCCAGAATGCCTTGAAGTGCCCCTTCCAAGGTAAAGAGTTTAATAATCTTTGTTCGGGTCATACCCAGTGCCATAAGTGTGCCCATCTCCTTACGGCGACGGAAAATGGATAATACCTGTGTATCGAAAATAGCCAGCAAGGCAAGGGAGAGCAAAACAATATATAGAGTACTCCCGCCGATTCTCTTGCTTCTCACAACCGCATGAATATCCTGAAAGAGATATTCCAGACTTTTAAACTCCCAGCCGGCCAGGTACAGAGGAGGTTGGACATTATCCTTCAATACAACCAGGGTTGCCTGCCCGGGCATTGCAGAAAGCGCCTGCAGTTGATCCAGCGAAATCCAGATCTGCTCGTTATCAATTTCCTGTACAGTAGTTTTCATTACCTCCGCAATTGTGACATCACGGGCATCGAATGTTCCATGGGCATCGCGCCATTGAACCGTGATCTGGTCTCCCCGTTTTAAACCGACGCTTTTGGCCATTCTGCTGCCGATCAGAGCCGGTATGATTTGCTGTTCACCCTTGAGCAGGGCTGAGGGAATGGACAAAATATTTTGCTGCGGATCGATCCCTTTGAGCAGGATGCTGCGGAAACGCCCCTCCGGATAAATCGAGGCTTGTCGAATGAGAATTGCGGTGGCCTGATTTTTTTCGATAAGAATTTTAAGTTCTTCCGGAATAAGGTCATGCGCAGCGGGCAGGGTGAGCGGGTCATAAGGATCATAAGCCTTTTGCCAGAATTGTCCCCCACCATATAGTGCTTTGATAGTCGCTTGCTCAACCTGATCATTCATGCCGGTATAGAGTCCCTGCAGGAAAATGATGGCCACAAATGAAAAGGATAGGGCAATTACATTAAGCCAGGTACGCAGACCGGCACCGAGAAGGTTACGCAGAGCGAGTTTTAGAATAAGCATAATCTGCCTCAGGCTTTTGGTTGTCTTTCATCCTGTTCGATTTTACCATCGATCAGGGTGATCTTTCTCGTGATATAAGTTATAACTTTCTCGTCATGCGTGGCAAAAATGAAGGTGGTTTTGAGTTCTTCGTTCAATTGTACCATTGTTTTCATGATATGATGAGAATTCTGTGCATCGAGGTTAGCTGTCGGTTCATCCGCCAGTACGATCTCTGGCTTCTTGACAATAGCTCTGGCGATGGCTACACGTTGACTCTGTCCTCCCGAAAGCTGGGCGGGTTTTGAATCTGCTCTTTCGGCCAGTCCAACCCATTCCAGTGCATCCAGAATCATCTTTTTGCGCTGGGAGGTATTTATTCCCTGTAGTAACAGGGGAAACTCTACGTTTTCGTAAACAGAATAGACAGGGAGTAAATTGAAAGTCTGAAAAATGAAACCAATATGTTTATTACGTAATTGAGCTGCTTGTTTATGCGAAAGCGATTCTATCTTCTGGCCCAGCACTTCAGCGCTGCCGCTGGTGGGAGTATCCAGGGAGCCTATAATATTCAATAAAGTCGTCTTGCCCGAACCGCTGGGACCTATCAAGCCCATGAATTCACCTTTATTAACTGTAAGATTAATACCATCCAGGGCTTTCAGTGTACTTAAACCCAGCGGATAAATTTTTCCCACGTTATTGGTTTTTATTATTTCTGAATTATACATAGATGGTTCCATCGCTCTATTATACTATCCCCTTAATTTATATCTTTTATTATAAGATAAGCATTTTTTAATGGTTGAACACGATCATGAGTTGAATTCCTGTGCCTGTGAACGGATTACTACCTGCTGATGCTTGATAGAGTTTAATCTTTTCTGGATTCCAGAATCCGAGGAGATAAATTAGCCAATTATCATATGATCTTTGCCAGGTGAAAAGACGGTACCATTCCCGATTAGTCCAATCGCGATACAGAATGCAGGACAACCGATCAAGCAGATTAAGCGGATAATTAAATGACAAACCAGAAAATCCAAGTCCGTTCGCGGTTGAAAATGGATTATGCGGATTTTCTGAACGGAAGTGTTCAGCTATAGTGGTTAATCCATTTCCAATATCGAAAGTGTAATCAGTTCCCAC
>CAYSHN010000118.1:0-9113 GCA_964430815.1 uncultured Calditrichota bacterium
TTTCATCATAACCGGCAAAGATACTTCCGATTATATGGTCGCATTCTCCGAAAATAAAGATAACGGAAAAGTCGCTATTGATGCTCATTACGATAGGTATAATAAAAAAGGAAAACTATTTAAAACCCGGATAGAAGAGCTGACCAAGATACTTCCCGAAGCACAAAAAAATTACAATTTTGATTCGTTGTCAAGCATAGGTATTGGTCGACTGGTTTCAAGCGGAGACCTGGCCGTCGATATTACAAAAAGTTATATAGAAAAATATGGCAAGGATTATAAAAATATTTCTTATAAAGAGATTACCGATTTTCTACTCAATTCTGAACTGACACAAATATTCAATAAAGTATTTGAACCCTACTCCATTATAGTAAAACAGATAGATGCAGAAAAAGTATTTTTCACCACAAAAAGGGAGTTATATTTTTCCAGCTTAGTTGAGGCAGACTCAACTGAGATTCCTGAAAGAATCCTGGATTGTATCACCTGGATATATCTGGAAAAAAAGAATGAATAACGGTTACGCACTCTAAATAGAATACAAGATTTAAAATTTAACAGGTGATAATTTTCATCTAAAAGAGATAAAAATGAAAGCATTTAATTTAAAGCAATTGATTGACAATACAGAAATCCGACGTTTATTGTGGATGTTCCCATTCGTTTTCATGCTTCATGAACTTGAAGAATGGAATATCCTGCCCTGGCACCGGCAATTTCAAACGAATATACCTGTTGAAATAACCAGCCTGGATTTGCGCACATTCTTCGTCTCCATAATGCTGCTGGTTTTTGCTTTAACCTGGCTTTGTTTGATTCCAAAAAATAAAAAAATCAATTCTTATTTAATGTTACCTTTATTAACATTTAATTTTTATAACGGTATCGTGCATTTATTTTGGTCATTCTATTTTAAAACCTATGCTCCGGGTGTAATATTCAGTTTTTTTGTCGGAGTACCTTTAACTATTCTTATTGTTTATAAAATGATCAAAGAAAACCTGGTAAAAAAATGGTATATCTTATTATTTTCTGCTTTAAGTATTTTTCTCATAATACAGGCCGTCAGTCTTGGAGATAAACTTGAGCCTCAATTGGTTAATGTAATGTTATTTTCAAAAAAATTAGCGAATTGGTTATGGTTTTAAGTTGTAGGTAAATTAGTTCAAGGAAAGTAAAATGCCCATACTCTCGCAGAACCAGATCCGTCATTTGCTAGGCGTCCTCCTTGCTTTTGTCGCGCTGAATGCTTTTGCCGGCGGTTACTATGCGATGTCAGGAGCTAAAGATGTCCCCAGAGAGTGGTTACAGGGAAGCCCGTTCAAAGATTACTTCATCCCAGGTCTATTTCTTTTTGTGGTTGTCGGCGGTTCGTTTTTATTTGCTGCGATTGCTGTCTTCGCGCGATTCCGCAGGGCGCGTCTCGCTGCTTTTTGTGCGGCCATTATTGTCATGGCCTGGTTGACCGTGCAAGTGACCATCATTGGATACGTCTCCTGGATGCAACCCGCAACGACTATTACAGCCATTCTAGTGCTTGTCCTGGCCCGGTATCTGCCGGAGCCATCCAAGAGAGAGAAAAAAACACTTTCAATTTCGTAGAATCTGGAGAATTTTTCAGTCATTAAGTGCTCGTTCCATCCCGACCAGTTTGCTCTGCCTGACCCTAGGCGTAACCACTAGGCGTTATGCATCTGGAAGAGATAATGTGTGATGATTTAAATAGAAAAACTTACTTTTTGCATCCCGATACAATATGAACATTCTTTGGAAATATTTAAAGCCACAGCAATGGCTGATTGTCGTTGCTCTCACCCTGGCCGGCATCGGTCAGTTATTAAGCCTGGTCGATCCACTGATTTTCGGTAAGATTATAGACGATTATGCCACTAAACCAGGCAATCGCACCGAACCTGAATTGGTGCAGGGAGTATTATGGTGGCTGGGAGTGGCGATTGCTATTGCTTTACTGGCCCGGGTGGCCAGATCTTTTCAGGAATATTTTTCACGGCTGGCGGTTCAGAAGTTCGGCATGCAAATATTCAATGATGGATTAAAGCAGACCCTGCGTTTATCCTTCCAGGAGTTTGAAGAACAACGCAGTGGCGAAACACTGTCGGTATTACAAAAAGTAAGAAACGACACACAACAATTCATAAACTTCTTCATTAACATTTTATTTTCATCAATAATAGGGATCGGTTTTTTGATCTGGTATTCTATTACCAAAAACTGGATGCTGGTCCCGGTTTTTGTCATCGGCATTCTGGTTTTAGGATCGCTGACCGGGCTGCTAAGTAAAAAAATCAAGACCACCCAACGGTCTATTAATCGTGAGACCAACCAGATGGCCGGTGTGATCACTGAATCGTTAAGGAACATTGAACTGGTCAAAAGCCTGGGTCTTACCTTTTCAGAAATAAAACGTTTAAAAGAACAGACGCTCAAAATATTCGAGCTGGAAATGGAGAAAGTAAGAAAGGTACGTACACTATCCTTTCTACAAGGCACTATGCTAAGCATTTTAAAACAGTCCATCTTATTTATTCTGCTCTGGCTCATCTTCAGGAAAATCTTAACGACTGGGGAATTGATTGCTATGCAATTCATTTCTACCTCAATATTCGGGCCCTTACAGGATTTGGGCAATATCATTTTAAGTTACCGGGAGGTAGAAGCGTCTGTCAGCAACTTTGACCTGTTAATGAGCAGACCTATAGAACAAAGACCTGAAAATCCTGAAGAGATTGGCGAGTTACAAAATATCCGTTTTCATGATGTTGTTTTTCGTCATAGAACAGCAACATCCAATGCCATTGATAAAATTTCATTTCAGGTGCAGGCAGGAGAAACCATCGCTTTTGTCGGACCTTCAGGCTCGGGTAAATCCACGCTGGTGAAATTATTAGTCGGGTTATACAAACCGGTTAAGGGAGAGATCTTTTTTAATGGACACTCTTCTGCCGTTATAAGGTATAACGAATTACGCAGGCAGATCGGGTTTGTAACCCAGGACACACAGTTGTTCGCGGGTACTATAAAAGAAAACCTGCTATTTGTAACGCCTGATGCTACGGATGAAGAGATTTTAAATGCTCTGTATAAAGCATCCTGTGAACAATTGCTGAAAGGTTCTGCTAAAGGTATAAATACAGTGCTGGGAGAAGGAGGCATGAAATTATCGGGTGGTGAAAAACAACGCATTTCTATTGCGCGGGCTTTATTGCGTCACCCCCGTTTGTTGATCTTTGATGAAGCGACTTCTTCTCTCGATTCCTTGACCGAACAGGATATCACCAATACCATCAGAAATTTATCTAAATACAAAGAGCAGATTACTATATTAATTGCACACCGCTTATCGACCATTATGCATGCAGATGTGATCTATGTATTAGAAAAAGGGGAAATTATTGAAACTGGGTCACACCAAAATCTACTGTCACAAAAGGGTTTATATTATGCCATGTGGCGCCAGCAGGTAGGTGAAAGAAGGAATATGATCCGGTAGTTTTGCTTCAGGCTAATTTGACACCCGCGGCTTATGCAATTAATATAACATAACTATTTTGTGCAATTGGTTTCCCAGGTCTGAAAACCGATAACATGGGATTGAATTCAAGAATATATTAATAAAAACTAAAAGGAAATTTTATGAAAAATATATTATTAATAAGTTTCCTGGTTTTCATTTGCCATGTGACTGTTCAGGCACAGGCTGTTTACGTTGATGGTAAAAACGGAGATGATAAAAATCCAGGAACAAAAGAATCACCAGTCTATTCGATTCCTAAAGCTATGGAAATTATCAGCAGTCGTGATAATAATATCTATCTTATGAGAATAAATCCCGGAATCTTTGTCCTGGAAAGACTTGTATCCATCGCAACCAATAAAGAAATGACTAACAAACGTATTATAATAGAAGCCGGTGTTTTGCCTGACGATTCATCGTGGACACCTGAAAAGATGCCGGTGGTTATAAACAGTTCTTACAAGGGAGAAATACCGGGAGAAGATTACAGTTATGTAGTCAGTTTCCTGATCAATGAAAGTCACGTAACAATCCGGGGCATTAAATTTCACGGCTATGTTTATCCCAATACCCGCTATTTTCCGGTAGCCCGCTTCAATAAAACCATAACGGATTTAGTCGTTGAGCAGTGTATGTTTGTTGGAGATAGAGATGCTGCTCATATTCAGGTGGGGGTTATCGCTCACGGCAATGAAATTAACATTGATCACTGTGTCTTTTATAATGCAAAGAATACCGTGGTATTCTGGCAGGACGCCGGAGACACAATTAAACATGGCAATAGACTTACAAATTCTATTATTATTGGTGCATTTCAAAGCGCAGTCTGGACCTCTTGGCCGGATAAAGATTTTAAATTCGAGAATAATATTGTCTCAAATTGCAAACATGTCTGGATTAAAAATTCCTTCAATAGAACAAAATATTCGATTGATAATTGTGTGATAGTGAACAATCATTATTACCAGGGTGTACCGTATGCAGATGGTATACGTCCCGAAGAATTTGAAATCAACGAGAAAAATGTGATTAAAGAAGGTAAAATATCATTACGCTTGATCGAGGATATCGATCAGCCCTATCCTATCGACTATCTGCATGTCCTGCCCGGTTCGCCCGGATATAATCTGGGAGCCGGATTATTTAAATCAAAAAAATAGTAAAATTTTAAACAGGAGATGAACTATGACAGTATTTAAGCCTGATCCTGCTATCAGCCGAAGCGACACTGATTCAGCCAGCAGAATTATTTACTGGCTGGGGGGACTGGCCTGCATTATTTTTTTCGCTTATTGCCTGGCAACTTTTTTAATCATGATGTTTATCGGACCGCCTCCGAAAACTGTGGAAGAATGCTTTTTGTTACTTAACGAAAATAAATTAGCTGGCCTCCTGCGTCTGGATATATTGACTGTATTTACTATGCCCCTGTATTATATAATTTTCTTCAGCATTTATTTTGCCATTAAAAGATCCGATCAGGGAATGGCCTTATTTTCAACACTGCTTATTTTTGTGGGATTAACACTATATCTTTCGACGGCATCGGTATTCTCGTATCTTAATCTCAGTGAAAAATATGCAACAGCTACAACCGATCTGGAAAAGAATCAAATACTGGCCGCCGGAGAAGCGATCTTTTCTTCGGACATGTGGCGCGGAACAAGTGCATTTATCGGTGGATTGCTCTTACAAACAGGAGCTCTGCTTATATCGTTTTTAATGTTGAAAAGCAATGTTTTCAGCAAAATTACTGCCTATACCGGCATTTTTATATACGGACTGGATTTAATCCATATTATAATGGCCTTATTTCTACCGGTACTCAGCAGCATTCTCATGGTGATCGCCGGTACATTCTATTTATTGTGGTTTGCTCTGGTCGGATTTCGTCTTTTCAGTCTCAGTAAAAATACTGTATAAAATTCCTGTAAAATCTGTTAAGTACTCTGTGATTTGATGAAACTAGACGGTAAATACCACGACTTTGCCGATTAGTTGATGCTATTTAAAATATGCTTAATATTAAACCGGATTTGGTAAAATTTATCGGCTGCTGCGGTGCTTACTGCCGCACCTGTAAAGCATATCTCGATGATTTCTGCAAAGGATGCAAACCTGGTTTTGATACAGGTGAAAGAGACATCAACAAAGCTAAATGCAAAATCAAATTATGCTGCTTTAGAGATAATAAATTTGATACTTGTGCAGATTGTCCTGATTTAGAGTCATGTAATATTATTGGCAGTTTGTATGCCCATAATGGATATAAATACAAAAAGTACAAAGAAGCTATTGAGTTCATCAGGGAAAATGGATATTTAAAGTTTATCAAATTCTCTGATAAATGGAAAGGCGCTTACGGAAAATTAAATTAACTCAGGATGTTTAATATGAATGATGTACAAATCATTGACCTTACGCCGGAAAATATCGCCGACTATGGCGTTTGCGGATACAAAGATCTGAAAAAACACCTGGAATTAAGGAAAAAAATTGAGTGGTTCAATGAATATTATCCCAAAGGACTGAGAATAAAAGTACTCTGCTCTAAAAAAGGCGGCTATCAGGGAATGCTGGAGTACCTTCCGGGAGAATATGCTCACCGCCCTGTTGAAGCACAAGGATACCTGTTTATTCAGTGTATTTTTACAGGTTTTAAAAATGAGTTCAAAGGAAAAGGTTATGGCTCAGCTTTAATTGATGAATGTATTAAAGAGGCTAAAGATAAAAAAATGTTAGGTGTTGCAGTTGTCACAAGCAAAGGTTCTTTTATGGTTCATAATGAAATTTTCTTTAAGAAAGGTTTTCAGATCGTGGACAGTGCTGAACCAGATTTCGATTTACTGGTCAAGAAGTTTGATGAAAAATCAAAAAATCCGAAGTTTAAGTCAAACATGACTGCTTCTTTAAAAAAATATGACCAGGGTTTGACTGTAATCCGTTCAGCCCAGTGTCCCTATACTGAAAGAAATGTTAAGGCCATTATTGAATCGTCAAAAAACAAATTTAAAATAAAAACCAATTTGATTAATTTGAAAGATGCAGCTGCTGTTCAGAATACACCGTGTGCTTTTGGATCATTTTGCCTTATTTATAATGGGGAAATTATCAGTCATCACCCGATCAGCAATACCAGGTTTGAAAATATAATGAAAAGGAAGGCCAAATAAGAGGATACAAAGGAGGATTATGAAATTACTGTTGCTCATTATTGGACTTGTAGGAATCCCCTGCTTATTATCAGCACAAGGGGTAATAAACGAGATCTTTCCTATTATCGACATGCACATGCACTCGTTCCCAATAGAGGATATGGGCGGTATAAGCATCCCCAATCCGGTTACCGGAAGGGCATCTGGTGCAGCGAGTGACGATGAACTTATGAAAGCAACTTTGAGAGAGATGCACCGATACAGCATCGTTAAAGCTGTCGCAAGTGGACCGCTGGAAGTTGTGTCTCGCTGGAAGTCTGAAGAACCAAAACGTGTAATCGGAGGAGTACATTTCGATGACCTGACTTCATTGCCAGATGTGGAAAAACTGCGGCAGCAATTTATTGCAGGCCAGCTTGGAGTGTTAGGAGAATTAGTAGCCCAATATGTTGGACTTACTCTGTGCGATTCGCTATTTGAACCATACCTGACTCTTGCAGAAGAACTAGACATTCCGGTCGGAGTTCATACAGGCCTTGGGCCTGCGGGAACACCCTATACCTGTTGTCCTAAATTCCGTGTAACATATGGCAATCCAATTCTTCTTGAAGAAGTGTTGGTCAGACATCCGAAGCTGCGACTCTACCTGATGCACGGGGGCTGGCCGTACTTAGAAGAAACAAAGGCAATAATGTCCGTGTATCCGCAAGTGTATGCTGACCTGGCAGTCATCAACTGGATCATTCCGCGGGAAGAATTCCACGAGTATCTCCGGGATTTGATACGAGCAGGATTCGAAAAACGACTGATGTTCGGATCCGACCAGATGGTGTGGCCGGAGGCGATTGGCATGGCCATCGAGGGAATTGAATCGGCTACGTTTCTCTCCAAAGAACAAAAGCGTAACATTTTTTACAACAATGCGGCACGTTTCTTAAAATTGAAGGAAACTGAAGAGTAATCCGACATAAAGGAAATTTTCTCGATTAAATGTCCCTATAACAGACAAACTTCTAACATTCACTCTGAGGTATTTTATGAATAAACCTCTGTTAAACGATAAACAAGAATACCCTGATGATGCTGTGTTAAGCAAATATCTTGGTAAAACAAAGCCTATTTGGGACGCATTTGTCAGCCACCTGTCCTCCTCTTTCAATACCATGACGTTAGAATGGAATTTTTACAATGACGGTAAAGCCTGGTTATGCAAATTGGTACATAAAAAGAAAACCGTGTGCTGGATCTCTGTATGGGATCAGTATTTCAAAACAACCTTCTATTTTACTGAAAAGTATGATAAGGAAATTTATGCTCTGAACATAGACCAGGCCTATAAAGAGAATTATAAATCAAACAAAAGTTTTGGCAAACTGAAGCCCCTAACGGTCGAAGTTAAAACTAAAAAATCCTTAAACAGCATTTATGAATTGATAAAGTTCAAAAGCGGAATAGTATGAAAATTATAACAACCTGTTTATTACTGCTCGTCGTCGCAGATCTTCAGGCTGACTCCACGAGCGTAGATTCAATAGGCAAAATTATAGAAAATGCCATCTGGCAAACTTCGGTAACAACCATATATGATCCTGCCTATGTCAGCATAAACTATCCCAATGGGGATCTGCCCATCGAACGCGGAGTCTGTTGCGATGTTCTAATCAGGGCCTTCAGGAGTGTGGGTATCGATTTGCAGAAAGAAATTCATGAAGACATGGAAAATGCATTTTCTTCGTATCCGCGGATATGGGATCTAAATAAAACCGATACAAATATTGATCATCGTAGAGTCCCTAATATCATGACTTTTCTAGATCGGCAGAATAAATCAATTCCTGTCTCTCACCAGGAGCAAGATTATAAACCGGGAGATATTGTGACCTGGAAACTACCGGGAAATATCGATCATATCGGGATAGTCGTAAATGTCCAGGTAGAAGATTCCGACCGGTATAAAGTGGTGCATAATCTCGGTGCCGGAGCAAAACTTGAGGATGTATTATTCGAGTTTGTAATAACCGGGCATTATCGTTATTTTAATGACCGGTGAAGTATTTGTGCGAACCTACGCAAGGTGGACATTATGAGAATACTTGCTCCTTTATTACTCCTTATTTTCGTTGTACAATGTGATAATCCACAAAACGATGAAGTAAAAGAACCAATTTTTGACTCAGCATCATTAGCAGTCCTGTCTCTGGACAGTTTGCCTTCATTTTGGGGAAACGACTCAGTATACAGTTCGGTTCGGGTTCTATCTTTCTCAGTCAGGCTGGTTATCAAGACGAACAGGTGTTCAAATCAAATAATCAACACTGGCTCAGTGTGATTGTATATATGGACAAATCATCGGCAATTGCAGCCATGGAATTTAGAATAAATAATGTTGCCGCAGTTTTTAAAAAGGGAGACTCCGCAAA
>CAYSHN010000119.1:0-9107 GCA_964430815.1 uncultured Calditrichota bacterium
TGCTCGTTTTTATGAAGTATTGAACTTTTCTGATGGGAAAGTAACCAAACGGGAACGGCGGGAAAAAGAAGGGCACCACACATTTGCTTCTGCAGAAAGTGAGCACACACATCATGGCGATGAACATCATAACCATGAAGAACATGTGCAACGACATCAAACGATGGTAACTCCCATTCTGGATTGTCAGGCAGTTGTTGTCCGCGGAATGGGTCAAGGTGCCGTAGAACACCTCCGCCGGTCGAATCTTCTCCCTGTTCTGACGGAGCTTCATACTATCGAAGAAGTAATTGGAGCGGTAGCATCAGGTTCGCTGGATAGCGATCCGAATCGCATTCATCAGCACCACGGTCAGCACTGAAATGTGAATAGGAGTAGTTGTTGCTGATATTATATTCAATGATCACAGAGAATTTGAACGGCACAAGATAATACAATCAAATGTATGAAATTTCATAAGTAGAGATGTCATCTATCCCACAACCATCCATCATAAAATTATTTACTTCCTTTCTACGCTTAGGTGCCACTGCATTTGGCGGACCGGCGATGGTAGCTTATATCCGTAAGATGGTAGTCGAAAAAAACCACTGGCTTGATTCAGAAACCTTCGGCGAGGGCGTTGCACTTTGCCAAATGATACCTGGGGCAACTGCTATGCAAACAGCTGCCTATATCGGGCTGAAAACTCGAGGAATAATCGGTGCAATAGCGAGTTTTGTCGGATTCGGTTTGCCCGCATTTTTTTTGATGATAGTTTTTGCTGTACTCTACGCCTCCACCCACACCATGCCCGCCGTAGTTTCTGTATTCAATGGGCTTCAAGCAATAATCATTGCCATCATTGCCAATGCCACCATTGCTTTCGGTAAAAGAACCGTAAATGATTGGCAATACTTTGTCATTGCGAGTATTGCGGCAGCGTTGTTCGGTTTATATGTAAATCCAATCTTCGTAATCCTTTTAGCTGCAGTGTTGGGTTTAGCCTTAGTAAAAACAAAACAACCTATTCCGCTGCATCCCGCCTCCAAGAAGACAGTATCGTATACGAAGCCCATTTTGCTGATCCTATCATCTTCTGCAATCGCCCTCTTTCTGCTTTTCCTTTTAGATCGAACTCTCTTCAATTTAGCCGTATTAATGTTCAGAATAGACTTACTCGCTTTTGGCGGAGGATTTGCTTCTGTGCCTCTTATGTTTCACGAAGTGGTAGGAGTTCGTAATTGGATGGACGAAATGACTTTTATGAACGGTATTGTTCTAGGGCAAGTTACGCCAGGACCGATTGTCATTACCGCTACTTTTATTGGGTATTTATTAGGCGGTCTACTTGGTGGAGTCGTTGCTACTTTTAGCATCTTTTTACCTTCCTTTATTATAGTGGTAGGTATTTCACCTTACTTCGACCGGCTGCGAATTTCACCCTATTTCAACAAAGTCCTTGAGGGAATATTGTGTTCCTTCGTAGGATTACTATTTGCTGTCACTATACGTTTTGCCCTAAACGTCCATTGGGATTTAATTCATATATTGCTTGCCAGCAGTGCTTTTATCGCTCTGCTCCTGAAAGTAGATATTCTCTGGGTGGTTCTGGCTGGGACGGTTACATCAATGATGCTTTTCATGGGGTACTCGTAAAAGAGGTATAATCGATGAGTCAATACCATACACGACGTTTTTTTTGTATAGTTACATTACCAAGATATGTATGTATCAATCATTTATATGATGGAGATAAATATAGACATGTTCGTTCCCAGTCAAGTATTTTTCACTAAAGGTATTGGTCGCCATAAAGATCATTTGCAGTCATTTGAACTTGCGCTGCGCGATGCCGGCGTAGAGAAATGCAACCTCGTATCGGTTTCGAGTATTCTTCCGCCGGGTTGTCGTAGAATTTCAGTCTCTGATGGTTTGCAGAAAATATCGGCAGGTGGAATTACCTTTGTGGTAATGGCCAGAAACGCCACCAACGAACCCAATCGTCTCATTGCGGCTTCAATAGGTGCAGCAGTTCCGGCAGAAGCAAGTCAATACGGCTATCTTTCAGAACACCATCCGCATGGCGAAACCGATGAGAAGTGCGGCAAATATGCAGAAGATCTGGCAGCTACCATGCTGGCCTCGACCCTCGGTGTGGAATTCGATCCCAATATAGCCTGGGATGAACGGGAGAAGATTTATAAAATGTCCGGGAAAATCGTCAGGACTTTTAATATAACCCAATCCGCCGAAGGTGATAAAGAAGGCAGGTGGACTTCAGTCGTGGCCATGGCAGTCCTCCTTCTATAAAATGGCAATTCTATAAATTCAGGCCCACCGAACGATTTCTTTGTAATACAGGTAATTTTGACAAATAACACTTGATAAAATTCAAATATTATCGTATTGTTGGAAATGATAACCATTATCAATAATGTTTAAATATGACAAGAGAAATTAGAGTAGGGCCACCCTGGTGGCATGGAAAATTTAGAGGTCGTGGTTATAGGTTAACTGTACCCCGAGAGGCAATCTTACATTCCCTCAGTAAAACATCGGATCACCTAAGTGCCGAAGATATCTATATGAGAGTTCATAAATTATATCCGGCCATTGGCTTAACAACAATTTATCGGACATTGGAGTTGCTGGTGCAAATGGGTTTAGTTTTTAAATTTGACTTCGGAGATAAAAGAGCCCGCTATGAATTGGCCGAAGGACCTCAAGGCAACAAACGGCATCATCACCATTTAGTGTGCACAGAGTGTGGTAAAATAGTTGATTACACAGATTTTATTGATGACGAGTTGGAACTCCTTAAAAGGACCGAAAAGGGATTATCGGATAAGTATAATATGAGAATAACCAACCACCTTATTCAATTTTATGGTATTTGTGAAAAGTGTGGAAAAAAGAAATAAAGCTATTTTTTTGACTATTAATGATAATGGTTATCATTAACAAGAAGGGAGTTAAATGCTATGCCAGGTTTTAACGGAACAGGGCCTATGGGACATGTCCCCAGGACAGGCGGAAGAAGGGGAGATTGTGCTGTGAATCTGACCGGCACGAGACGGCCATTTGGTGGATACGGTTTTTATGGAAAAGACCGAGGCCGTGGTTTTAGAAATTGCTTTTGGGCAACCGGTCTTCCGGGTTGGCTGAGAGCCCAAGGAGGAATGTATACATTTGGCGGTATTGGTCGTATGGTCAATAAAGAAGATGAAATAACAATTCTTAAAAATCAGGCTGATTTTTTAAAACAGCAGCTGGAAGATACCGAAATTCGTCTGCGGGAAGTTGAAAGCCAAATGGAATCCGGGCAGCAATAACAGTTACGATCTGGAAAAAGTGGCATCGAAAATATTCAGTAGGATCGGTAATTGGGATAATGTTGTGTTTGCAAATACTGAGCTTTTATTTATCTGACTTATGCTAAATTCGCGCAGGCGATATATTTACGTTTTCTGAAAGATGAAACAACACAAATGATTATGTTCTCTTACTTATTTCGGGAGGCTTTGATATGATACAGATTTTCCGTCAAATCAAATGCACGTTCCATAACATAATCGAAACTGTCTGCAAGCATTTAGATAGTGCAGTACTCAATAGTGCCTGTTTTAAAGGAAAAGCTGTCTTCGGTCCTGTGCCATCCCGGCGATTGGGTTTCAGTCTCGGCATCAATAATATGAAATGCAAAATGTGTACGTATGATTGCGTTTATTGTCAAGTCGGGCAAACGCCATGCCTCTCAACATGTAGGGACAGCTGTTTGGGTCCGTACGAGTTATACTGTGTGGTTAGAAAAAAACTTGACTTACTTAAAGCGCAGCACGTTCCAATCGATTATATCACGTTTATACCTCATGGTGAACCAACCCTTGATACCAACCTGGCCAAAGAAATTATACTGCTTCGGGAATTCGGCTATAAAATTGCTGTTCTCACAAACGCATCTCTTATATGGAACGACAGGATTAAGGAAGATCTGTTTTTTGCAGACTATGTCTCGGTAAAAATAGATACAGTGAATGAGGAAACCTGGCAAACCATCAATCGACCTCATCCGAGATTGAGATTTCAGCATATGCTTGATGGAATAGAACGATTTTCAAAATCCTATCATGGTGTTTTAACAACCGAGACCATGCTGGTAAAAAATATCAATGACAACATTGATGAAGTCGAAGCAATAAGTACTTTTTTAAAAAAGATAAAGCGATATAAATCGTACTTTTTAATTCCAATTCGCCCACCGGTAGAATTGTATGCGGTGCCACCTGACCAGCATATACTTACCCAGTTATCGAGTTTCATCACACAGCATCTACCAGATTCTGCAATGCTTTTCAGTCCTGAACGCAATGATTTTCACGGAGCAGGCGACGTAGAAAACGAGCTTTTAGCCATACTGTCTGCGCATCCTATGAGAGAAGACGCCGTAAAGAAATTTATTGCTAGTAAAGGCGGCGAGATAAATACGCTGCAGCAAATGATAGATAGTAAAAGAATTTCGGAAGTCACGTTCGAAGGGAACAAATTTTATATACATAATAATCCTGAAAATCCTGTTACGATAATCGCAGAGAGATAAAAGCAAATGATTGTAGATGTAACTCAAATGCAGCCGGGTGAAAGCGGTATCGTAATAGAGATGCAAGGCGGTCAAGGTCTGATCAGAAAACTGCAAAGTATAGGAGTGAGGCCGGGTAAGAAAATAACAAAAGTAAGTTCTCACTTCTGGCACGGCCCGCAAACCGTGATGATAGATAATATGCAAGTTGCTGTGGGATTTGGAATCGCCAAGAGAATTATTGTCGAGCTGAATAAATGCAAATGAAAAAAATTTTGCTGGTGGGTAATCCTAATGTAGGTAAAAGCACAATTTTTTCCAGACTCACCGGAGTAAAGGTAATTATTTCAAACTATCCGGGAACGACCGTGGAATTCAGCCAGGGCCAAATGAATCTCGGTGATAAAAAGGTTTTGATCATTGATGTTCCCGGAACATATACTTTACAGCCTACCTGCGAAGCCGAAGAAGTGGCTGTGCGGATGTTACATGATGGTGATTTAATTATCAATGTTGTTGATGCTACCAATCTGGAGAGAAACCTTTGTTTAACACTCGAATTGCTGGAGAAAAATGTCCCTGTAATTGTTGCTTTAAATATATGGGATGAGACTAAACATCGCGGAATCCATATTGATGCTAAAGAATTAGAAGCGCGATTGGGCGTACCTGTGGTAAATACCTGCGGCCTGAGCGGTGAGGGTCTAAAGGGATTAATCGATCGAATTCCTGAGGCAAAGGCGGGAAAGCTATCCACCGCTTCAGATGGGGACCGATGGGAAAAAATTGGTAAAATTGTGGAAGCAACTCAGAAATTAAGTCACCGCCATCACACCCTGTTGGAAAGATTAGAGTATTTAAGTATCCGACCTTTTACCGGACTGTTAATCGCGCTGGGCTTGATATTTGGCGTTTTTTGGGTAATTCGTTTTATCGGAGAAAGTTTAATTAGCTATATATTTGAACCTTTGTTTAATAATGTTTGGTCGCCCTTAATGATTAGTCTGAGTGCCGCTCTGGGTGAGCACAGTTTCTTGCATCATGTATTAATTGGCAATCTTATCGAAGGCCAAATTGATTTTGGCCAGTCTTTTGGTATATTGACAACCGGACTTTTTGTACCGATTGGAATTGTATTGCCCTATCTCGTCAGTTTTTATCTGGTGCTGGGGATATTAGAGGATTTTGGGTACCTTCCTCGCCTGGCAGTATTAGCCGATAATTTTATGCACCGTTTAGGGTTACACGGTTACGCAATCATTCCTTTTATTTTAGGATTAGGATGTAATGTTCCAGGGGCGCTGGCGACCCGGCTTCTTGAAGAAAGACGCGAGAGATTTATCGCGGTTACTTTAATGGCCATAGCCATTCCCTGTATGGCCCAGGTAGCGATGATAGTGGGCTTGGTGGGACAAAGGGGGGCCAAATATGTTGCGATAATATTTTCCACTCTCTTTATTCTTTTGATCGTTAAAGGTTTGATTTTAAATAAAGTTTTGAAAGGCACAAGTCCGGAAATACTGGTAGAAATTCCCCCTTATAGAATACCTCAACTAAAAGCGGTACTTAAAAAGCTCTGGATGCGTTTATTCGGATTTATGTCCGAAGCACTCCCATTCGTGTTTTTGGGAGTCCTGTTTGTAAACGTTCTTTATGCTTTAAAGATAACGGATTTCTTTTCTGACATTTTTTCTCCAGTTTTAACGGGCCTATGGGGGCTACCCAAAGAAGCCATTTCTGCATTAATCATAGGTTTTTTAAGAAAAGATGTAGCAGTAGGTATGTTAGGCCCACTCAATCTCACTACCAAGCAATTAGTAGTTGGTTCAACTGTTTTAGCCGTCTATTTCCCCTGCATAGCTACCTTTGTGAGTATCGCCCGTGAACTCGGAATAAAAGATATGATGAAAACTACAGCTATTATGATTATGGTTGCACTATTAACAGGCACATTACTTAATTTTGTTCTTTAAGAACCTTGAAAGAATATATGGGTAACAGAAAACTAAGAAATGAAATCATGCTCAAACCGATCGGAATAATTCACACGCCTTATAGGGATCCAAAGGGCATGCCTATTCAGGGTACTTTCAAAAAACGGGTCAAAGGTCGGATAGAGTTATTTAGACGCTATCAAGAGGGGCTTAAGGATATTGAAGGATTTTCGCATCTAATTCTCATATACTATTTTCATCGATCTCGAGAAGAGAATCTCATCGGGAAACCGTTCCTGGAAGATAAAGAGCATGGGATATTCGCGATAAGAAACCCGCACCGGCCTAATCATATCGGATTTTCCATTGTGAAACTGGAAAAAGTGCAGGATAATAATTTGATTTTTTCTGAAGTCGACATGCTTGACGGCACCCCTTTATTGGATATCAAACCCTAATGTATCGCATTTTGATTCGAGAAAGCATGTGCGAAATGGCTGGCTGGCCAAGCATTTTAAAAATGGCGCCTATAAAAGAAAATGTAAATTATAAATTAACCAATTTCAGTATTTAAGAAAATTTAAGTTAGAACCATGTTTTTTGATTTAAGATGTATTCCCTGTATCATACATCAGGCTTACCATACGGTCCGGTTGTTCAATAAGGATGACCAGGAAGTTCAGCTGAAAATTCTGAAGGAAGTTTGTAAAGTTGTAGATACGATTGATCGAAACTATACCACGCCGCAGTTTTCTGTGACTATACAGTCTATCCTTGAGAAAAACCTGGGAATGGCCAATCCCTTCGAAAGAATAAAGGAAGAAAACAGAAGAAAAGTGGAAAAATTTATTCCCTTTTTAAGAGAGATGACGGAAGGATCTAGAGACCGGCTCGATACCGCCATACGGATTGCTATAATCGGCAATATCATTGATTTAGGTATCAACTCCCGGTTTGATATAGAATACGAGATCAATCGGATAGTATCCAATGAAATTGATCTCTCTCTTTTGCCTGGCTTTAAAAAAGATCTGGAAAAAGCGGAACAGATATTGTACATCGGTGATAATTACGAAGAAGCACTGTTCGATAAATTTCTGCTTCATGAACTTGCTTCCAGGAATGTTGTTTTTGCCGTGCGTTCAAAATCGGTTTTAAATGACATAACGCTGGCCGACGCAAAACGGATCGGGATCGATAAGATATGTCAGGTGCTGGAAAGTGGAAGTAAGATCGCCGGTACCGATCTAAAACAAGGCAATCCGGAATTTCTTGACCTGTACCAGAATGCCGATATGGTGATTGCCAAAGGGCAGGGAAATTTTGAAACCTTAATCAAAGAAACAAGGCCGATTTATTTTCTGTTCAAGGTGAAATGCGAGGTTATCGCCGAACACTCCGGTTATCCTGTCGGCAAGGGGGCCTTGCTGTATAATAAATCTCTAAATAATCGTAATAGGTTGAATAAACAATGAATGATGCAGAAAAACAAAAGGCCTTTGAAGAACAGGTTAAAAAGATTTCAGCCACTGTTTCGAAAATAAAACATCGCCTTGCTGTATTCAGCGGTAAAGGCGGAGTCGGGAAAACGACGGTTGCGGTTAATCTTGCCTACGGTTTTCACCTGGAAGGATTCCACACCGGAATTCTTGACGCGGACGTCACGGGGCCCAACGTACCTAAAATGCTGGGCATTGATGATCACCCAGTTATTATAAACGATCAAATATTGCCCTTTGAAAAAAACGGAGTAAAAATGATCTCCATGGCCGGTTTGTTGAAGAAAGGACAACCGCTGATCTGGAGAGGGCCGTTGCGTTCAAAGATCATCAATCAGTTTTTAGCCGATGTCCTATGGGGGGATCTTGATTACCTGATTGCCGATCTTCCTCCCGGCACCGGAGATGAAATACTGTCGATCGCCCAACAGATGAGGCCCGATTATGCCGTTATCGTTACTACACCTCAGGAGGTTTCGGTAATAGATGCAGAACGTGCCTTGAATATGGCCAGAGAATTGAAAATCCCTGGTATTGGTGTGGTTGAAAATATGTCCGGTTTTCAATGTCCCCATTGTAAAGGTAAAATCGATCTTTTTGGTTCTAATGGCGGCAAATCACTGGCAGAAATGAATGGTGTTCGCTTTCTTGGTTCGATTCCGATCGATTTGGATGCCCGCATCCTCGGCGATAAAGGCAAACCGATAGTTCTGGAGAAACCGGATTGTGAAGTAACAAATTCATTCAAAACGATTATAAATGAAATTAATTTACACTATAAAAAAGCAGGATTAAATTAATATTAATCGTTGGAGCTAAAATGGAAAAAGTAAAAATTGGAATCATCATCTGCGATCGATACAAAAGCTGTGCCGCTGGAAAATGTTTAAAAGCAATACATAAACGAGAAGGCGCTTTCGACATTTACCAAGATAAAGAAGTGGAACTGGTCGGATACACCACCTGCGGCGGCTGTCCGGGCGGAAATATCGAATATGCTCCGGAAGAAATGAAAAAGAACGGTGCAGAGGTCATACATTTCGCCACAGGAATGTTGGTGGGTTATCCACCGTGTCCATACATATCTCATTTCAAAAAATTTATTGAATTGAAGTA
>CAYSHN010000120.1:0-3960 GCA_964430815.1 uncultured Calditrichota bacterium
GCACCAATCCCTTTTTCCCGCACCAGCCATTGCTGCTCACCATCGCTGTTATATTTGGCTAAAATCCCTATCGAATAACGTGGAAAAGGTTCTTCACTTTGGCCGCCCACGTAGATATTGCCTTCGTTATCCAAGACTACGGCATTGAATTGTTCAACGCTCGGATCAGTGGGTGTGCCGTATTCTCTTACCCAGGTGGGAGAAATCCCCTGCGCTATATGTGGATCTCTATAATTTCCACTATACCTGTTTAGAGAATAATCCTCAAAATCAGAATCTGGATCATAGTAATCATCGCTACCAGGTTGTTGAGTCGTTGGCGATATGACAGGATAAGAAGGATTTCGATTTAGATATTGATTTTGTTTTATCAGAATAGATTGAGCAGGTATATTATTATTGAAGATTAAAATTACAGCAATCAGGATGAATAAATATTTATTATCCATTGTCATGAAACCTCCCCGTGTTTTATAAAGGTTTCGAATCTAATCTTCACTTTTAATCCCCTATCTTGTACTATATTTGGTATCAGGGCTAGGTGTCAGGAGTGGGCCTGGTTAATAAATAAAAAGAAAAGAAAGGAGTTAAAGAATCGCATTTTAAATCCTTACTCAATTGGGAAAAGATTATGTTTCAATGTAAAAATGGATGGATACCAGCTGAAGATGAACAGTTAATGGAATTAAGATTACGCTGTATAAGAGATGCTGGATTAACGGGTATAATTTACCATGCTAATGGCATAAAACAATATAAATTTATAGAGTGAACCCGGTTATAGAGATAGGTAACAGTTAATGGTCGCTTCGATACGCCTACATCAGGTGGCGGCTCAGCGACCGCTTTCGTAGATCACACTATCACTCTATTTCTTCCTAAATACTTTCTTTGCCAATTTTGGCAGATCAGTATATTTACCCTCAATTAATGAAATTTTCTTTTTACTCGACCATCTTTGTACTTGCTTTTCCCGGTAGAACGCTTCATCAATCCGCGCATATTCTTCGAAATAAACCAGTTCTACCGGAAGTCTTTTCCTGGTATAATAAGCACCTTCGCCGACCTGATGTTGCACTAATCGGCGTTCAAGATCATTTGTACTACCAGTATAAAAAGTATTGTCATTACATTTAAGAATGTACATAAAGGGCATATACTTTTTCGTCCTTGTTGGTCCTCTCGATACGTTCCTGCGGAACTGCCCTGCCTGCCGCAAATACTGCGTCAGGCAGGCGCCTGTCGGCGTCGACGACCAGTACTTTTACACTCCCCAATATAACAATCGAATCGGTCGCTGAATGCCTACTTTAAAAGGTGTATCGAAGCGACCAGTGATTCACCTCTACTATTATAAATATAAAATGAATTCTACTAAATGCCTCCCGCCGCCATACTCTTTCTTTCCTGCTGAAACTCCGCCCCCTTTCCCTTTTCCCACTTTAGATAGATCTACCGGGATATATTGATTGAATTGATACGATACATGTATAAATTGCCAAAACTTTTTACCTAAATTTATACCCAGATAGATCCCATCCCGTTTTTTTGACGAAAGCTCATATATAGTCAGATTCTTGATGCCAATACCAATGATTTCAGGTTCCCAGGTTCTGGCTACTCCCATTGGTAAGATTCTTTCTCCGCAAAGATCAAGACTTGCTTGCCAGGTCGGAGCATAATATGTATAACTGCCTCCACCGCGTATGAAACGGTAAGTTAGTTCTGAATCGAGATTATATCGCAGACCCATCAAATCGACCCAGGTGGGAGTGAAAGGCCATGATTCTACATGTCCCCGAGCAGCGAGCTCCCCTTTTCCCCAGTCCAGATGAATTCCTGAACGTTGGTTTGACCAGGAATACTGAAACTCTAGTGAAAAAGTCTCTGAAAACTCATCCCGTTTAGTAAATTTGCCAAAAACCTGCTCCTGATCATAAAAATAACCGTCAGTATCTGATTGCCAGTTACGATAACTGAGAGACCACTCCATTGCAGGTTCAGATTTGAACGAAACCGATAACCAGCGGTAATATTGATCGCCGCGAAACAGCAGAGTGGTCTTGCTTTTGTCGAAACCGTGCTGATCATTTAATGCGTTCACTTGCAGTATGGCTTTAAACTCCAGACGGCCGAAAATCCGGGAAGAAAAAAATACCTGATCGAGATCCATTTTTTCAGGCACCGATAAATTAATTGCAGGTTGCCTAAATTCAATTTGATAATCCCAATCAAAATAATTAATAAGTTTTTTATACTGGATACGAAAAAAATTATTCAGGTTAAAACCTAAACCCACGCTCCAGGGGAAATATGAGGTCGAGCCCAGATTCTTTTTCCCCAGATTCAGATTGATATCTACATGGTTTGGCCGGGATTGAGTGAGTATTGAGAGGGAATAAGTTTTACATTCCGTGACCAGACTAAAAGATTCTTGTGGATTAGATTCATAATTAATCTTTTTTTCATAGGATTGAAAATGCGCACCGATGAGGATATCTGATTTGAAAATTTTGCACGGATATTCAAAGTAATGAGTCAGAGACCAGAAAATGATCTTGCGCTCAATATCCGGTTCAATCTTACCATGATAAAAATCGTTATACCGGAAAGTTGAGGAAAACTTAATTCCAGGCGATTGCTTCGTTAAGATTAAATTAGATTCATCGGACGTCAGATTTATATTGGAGAAAAACAGGTTTGGCCAGTCAGGTACATAATCAGATTGTTGTTGGGCCAGATTTGTGTTAAAGAATATTATTAAAAAACTTAAAATTAATACATGACGCAAAGCAATTAACATCTAGCTATATAAACTGTTGAGAATCTATTAAAAAGGGACGTCTATCGATCCTGAGACGTCCCTTCTAAAGAAATCAGTCAATTGGTAGTGGATTTTGACCAATCATTGGCTGTGATTCCGAAAATACGCTTAAACTCGGCATCGGTCATGCCAGGTAAAATATCACTAAAGGTTGGATCAGGGAAAATCCATTCCTGGAAGCTATTAGCATTCCAGGTTATAATTGGTACAAATGTGGCTCTGGAAGGTATATCAATAGAATAGTCCCACCATAAATCCACTTGAATTTGCTGAGAACCAGTTGGGAGAGAATTACCCCAATAGAGACTAACATAATAATATTGAACATATGGTATCGCGCTTAATTCGGCAATTTTCTGGTCGAAGGCTTGTTTGAATTCGGGTACACTGATATTGCTGTCAGCAGATTCATATTCATATCCACCATCAGACCAACTATAATATCGATTATAGTAATAATATTCCGCTTGTGGAATATCAACGGTTGCCATTATAGTGGAACTCCCATATTCCCAGTCATAATCATACTCAACCGTATCCCGGCCAACGGTTACGGTGTAGGCGGGTAATAGTTGTTTAAAATCCTGGATCGGATCATCAAAATATTCACTAAAATCGAAAGTGAGTTCTTCTTCAGGAGTATCAGAATCATCATCCCAATCAGCCGTGACCGTATAACCATTGACCATGATATCCAGAAAATCGTTAGTCGAAGTTATAATGTTATCCAATTCAACTTCGTCATCCGTATCAACTTTTATTATGTCATCACTCTGGTCATCCGTCTCGTTCCGCAAAAAATTAATTCCACTGATAATCTTATTAGCCGTGGTCAAAAGTGCATTTTTTGCATTAGCTAAAAATAGCCCGGATTGCTGTACTGTCAGGAAGGAACTGCCCGGTGAAAAGGCCTCAATGATACCCAAACTATCAAAACTATTGAAGTCGACATTATATGATATGCCCATGTTAACCAGATAACTGAAAAGATTTACACCGACTTCCAGGGCATATATTTCAGTCAGATCAATCTGCAAAGGATCAGCCTGCAAATCCCCCTGCATTTTAGGTGTTAGAATGAAGACATAATCATGATTATCATCGACTCTTTCCAGTGCTTGACAGGCAAAGTTCAA
>CAYSHN010000120.1:3970-9076 GCA_964430815.1 uncultured Calditrichota bacterium
TTACTCTCCAACAGATTTTGAATAGAACTTAACTTTGGTGCATCCAATAAGGCCATTTTGTGAGTACCGGTAATTGCTTTGGCCAGGTCATTGATCGGTATTTTAAAATCATTAAGCGAGGTGGGAAAAGATGTTTGGGTGCGTTTGGCCAGGGGGGCATCAAAAGGCACATTGCTCTCTAAATAGGTTCTCCATTCATCAATAGCATCGTCGATATCCTGATCTTGTGTGATCATCAGTATACCGGTAAGGGCCAGGCCAAAATTCGCATCCGGATTGGATTTGTCATAGTTATATGCCTCTTTATAAAGATTATACGGCTCAATAAAATTAATATCGCTTGGCTCTTCAATATTATTGTTATTGATCATATCATATAGAACGTTGGCCAGAGCCGCGTTGGCACGTTCAATTGAACTTTGGGACTTTTCATCATTATTATCAGTCGCCTGTTCGCAGTTGATATAAGACAAGGCCAAGATGAATGAGATAATAAAAAACATTTTTTTACACATATTATTTCTCCATGATTTAGATTGAAATTAATTTCTGATTTAATGTATATTTTTTCATTTACTGCATAAAACTATTTTATTTAAAAAGGATATATAAGAATAATCGACCTTTTTACCTATTACTTGCAATAAAATCTATCGTCCGATTCTATAAAATAATAAATATATAGGTTAAATCAATATTTTATTGTTGAAACAGGAGTTATTATTACTTGCTTAACCAGAGTACCGAGACGACCGATAAACCCCCTACTTCCTTTGCAGCCTTAACCAATCCAAAGCATGTTTCTTTTCTTCAAACAGGCCGACATCATAACCATGATTGTAGCAGACCGTCTCGTAAAATTCATAATCTTCCAATTTGGCTTTAGTGTGGGGTAACACAACAGCAATTTTAGACAGTCGCGGAACTCCTAAGGTATGATAGAGTTTAGGTAATTCGTATATGCATAGAAGTGGTAACTCCCCTGTCACATCCTGGTAGTTCAGCAGAAACAAATACGAATTTAGCTTTTTGGCATAATCAAAAGCTTGTTCGGTCTGCATTTTACTGGAGTCAGAATCAATTGTACCCGAAGCATTTATTTCGATAATCCCTTCTTCATTATGATTAAGTTCCCAGCTGAAAGTCTTAATTTCTTCTTCCATATCACTATTCCATATATTTAATGAATAATGAACTATTTATAGACAATTTGTTACCTGGTTCATCGATTCCAACCGGTCGTGCCTGGATACTTTTGCTAAAGGTAATCGAATTATAAACTCACAAAATTTTCCCAAATGGGAGTTGATTTCCACTGCCCCGCCCAATTTCTGTATTTTTTGTTTTACAATATCCATACCCATACCACGTCCGGCTAATAAATCAGCGGTTCTGCAAGTGGTGATTCCTGGTACAAATACCATCTTTTCGACCTGTTTATCAGTCCAATTATTAATCTCTGTTTCCGCCCATTTCCCGGTAGCTTTTGCTTTTTCGCGCAGGGCATCAATCTGGATACCCCGGCCATCATCCCTGAAGGACAATAAAAGAGCATCCCTGGAAATACAGGAAGAAAGGGTGATGGTTGGAAACATATTCTTACTCAATTTTTTACGTTCCGCTAATGATTCAATACCATGGGACATGGAATTATGAGTCAGCTGGATCAATATGTCTTTGATCACCCAAAAATCTTTGGTCGAAATCAGATTGGTATCAAAATTTTTATAAACGAAGTTTACCTGCTGGTCAAATTCCCGGTTAAGACGATTCATCAGATTTGAAACGGCTTTAATAATCAGATCACCACTACTGGTACTGGAGGAGTTGAACTGTTCGCAGAAACTGGAAATTTTCTGAACTTGCGAATTTATTTCCTGTACGGTTGAAATCATCTCATTTAAAATTGCGGTCAAAGCCGGTTCATCGATCTGGATACTATACAACGGATGGGTATTTGATTTAAATATTTCTTCAAATTGATGGGCCTTCAGCGCCAGGTAGGAAAATTCCAGTAAAGAGGAATTACCCTTGATGGAATGCATTTCACGATAAATATTCTGCAGATCTTGTTCATTGCTGATTTTGGGAATTCCCGATTTTATGCCTTGTAACTCCTGCTCTGTTTGCCGTAAAAACTCCTTTAATAATAACGGTTCACTGTGCAGTATATGCAGCATGTCCACCTGTCGTTTGGACTGTTCTTCTGTAGCCTGTAATTTATTTTCCAGCAGGACCTGTTCAGTGTGGTCGCCGACGGTGACAATTAACTCGCTTATCTGTTCGTCGCTATAGATCCTTTTAAAATTAAAGGAAAGATATTTAATACTGTTTGTATTCTGATTAAAATATTCAGCTTTATTCAATGGATTCAGGTCTTTAAAGTCAATCTCCTCGATATCGTGCTTGAACATCAGCTCCAGATAATCTTTACTATTCTGATAGAGCAGCGGAGCAAGATTATCCTGCAAGAGTGAAACAAAATTTTGGTCGGCCAAATCCCGATACCCTAAAATCTGGTTAAGCGCCTGCGAGTACTGGGGTTTGATCCGGAAATCTCTATCCAGCAGGAAGAATCCTTCTTCCACATTAAGTAAAATATTATCCGAATTTTTCTTGGCGTCAATTAATTGCTGATTTTGGTTTTCAAGTATTTTACGCTGGCGATCCAGTTCAAGAAAAACATGTACCTTGCTCCTGACAATTTCAGGTTCAACCGGTTTGAACAGATAATCCACTGCTCCTGACTCATACCCTTGGTAAACCTGCTGTTGTCCCTGATTGATGGCAGTGATAAAAATAATCGGAATAAGTCTGGTGCGCTGGCGGCCGTGGATAAGTTTAGCTGTTTCAAACCCATCCATACCGGGCATATGCACATCTAATAATATCAGAGCAATATCATATTTGAGCAGCAGATGCAGAGCCTCTTCACCTGATGCGGCTCTAATAAAATTTAAACCGGGATTCTCCAGAATACTTTCCAAGGCCAATAGATTTTCAGGATGATCGTCTACCAACAGAATGTTTTGCTGCTCTTGATGTGACATTCATTACTCTTTCATCTTAAAGTCTTCTGAAATATTTTCTCATGAGCAATCAACTCATCAAACATCAGATTATATTGCGTAAAACGTAAACTTTCTTTTTCACCAAGACATAATATGCCCTTGCGTATCAGGCTTTCATGAAACAAACCGATAACCCTGTTTTGCAACTCTTTATCAAAGTAGATCAAGACATTCCGGCACATGATCAGATGCATTTCGCCGAAAACACCATCTGTGGCCAGATTATGAGTGGAAAAAATAATACTCTGTTTCAAATCTTTATCCATGACAGCTACGTCGTTCTTTACAGAATAATATTTAGCAAAGGATTCTTTACCACCGGTGAGTTGATGATTGCGGGTATATACTTTCATCCTTTCAATTGGGAAAATGCCCTCCCGGGCTTTCTGCAATATTACCTCATTGAAATCGGTAGCATAAATCAACGTTTTATACAAAAGTCCTTCCTCTTCCAGCAGAATGGCTGTAGAATAGATCTCTTCCCCGCTGGAACATCCCGCATTCCAGATCCTGACAATAGGATAGGTTTTTAATATCGGGATTACCGTCTGCCTCAGTGCCAGGTAAAAAGACGGATCACGAAACATTTCAGTTACATTAATGGAAAAATCCATTAACAGAGTATGGAAGAAATTTTTATCATGCAGCAGTTTATTTTGCAGGGCGGCAATATCGGGAAGATTAGATCGGGTGAAACGCTGTAAAATTCTGCGTCTGATTGAAGCTTTTGAATAATGCCGGAAGTCATAGCCATATTTTTGATAAATGGCTTCTAACAAAGATTGTAATTCAGCACTCTCGGTCTGCGTCTGCATCGCCTGCTCCATTCTCAATGGTGCAACCACACCTGCAGCAAGGACAAGAGTTTTTCCATATCGACCGGTTTAGAAAGATAGTCATTTGCACCGGTCTCGATACATTTTTGCCGGTCCCCTTTCATCGCCTTGGCTGTCAACGCGATAATGGGTATTTTAGTATATCTACTTAATTTGCGGATACGCCTGATAGTTTCATAGCCATCCAGTTCAGGCATCATAATATCCATTAAAATCAGATCGATATGATCCTGCTGTTCCAACAATTTTAAGGCTTCCAAGCCATTCTCAGCATCCAGCACTTCTATTTCTTTCTCTTCCAGAACACTGGACAGAGCAAAAATATTACGCACATCATCATCGACCAATAAGATCTTTTTTCCTTTAAAGACTTTCTCTTCGCTGCGTTTTACCTTCTCTTTTTCCTGCTTCTGTTCATGATGCTCGCAATCACCACGGTGCAGAAACAGACTTACCTCATCCAGTAAGCGATCGGTCGACTTTACTCCCTTGATAATAATGCTATCAGCATGTTTGCGCAGCCGGGATTCTTCTTTCTTGTTAAGATCTTTACCGGTATAGATAATAATGGGCAGATCAGAGATATTTTCATATTTATGAATCTTTTCAATCAAATCAAAACCGGAAATATCAGCCAAACCGAGATCCAGAACCATGCAATCAAAATCCCCGTGTGATAATAATTGCATGGCCTCTTTACCTTTACTGGTGGTAGTTATCAACACATCACTATTACCGATCAACTCGACCATATTATCGCACATGATCTTATCATCTTCGACAATCAGTAATTTCTTAATTTCTCTGGACAGCATCTTGTTAATTCGGTCGAAAGCATGATTGAGTCCATCCAGCGTGACTGGTTTACCCAGGAAACCGATAGCGCCCATTTGCAGAGCTTTCATGCGCGTATCATGTCCAGAGATAAAATATACCGGTATGTACCGGGTTTCCGGATTACTTTTTAAATGACCCATGACTGTCCAACCGCTCATGCGTGGCAGTCCTACATCCAGGATCATGGCACTTGGTTTATATTGATTGGCCAGTTGTAATCCCGCTTCTCCATCTTCGGCCAGCAAGCATTTAAAACCCTTTTCCCGCGCAATAACAAACAGCAGTTTGGCAAAATTGGCATCGTCCTCAACGATCAGCATAGAGCGGTCATTTTCGTTGATCTCCAGACGATCATCGCGGAT
>CAYSHN010000121.1:0-5376 GCA_964430815.1 uncultured Calditrichota bacterium
AACATTATATTCACACCGTATAATCTGTCAAATCAAAAGGGGTATCTATGTACAGAGCAAAGATTGCTGGGGTTGGTCATTATGTTCCTGAACGGGTGATAACCAACTTTGATCTGGAAAAAATAATGGATACAACAGATGCCTGGATCAGGGAACGTACCGGAATTCAGGAACGACGGTTTGTGCAGGATGGGGAGCATAATGTCGATATCTCCGAAAAGGCTTCGCGCATGGCTTTAGAAAAGGCCGGTAAAAAACCAGAAGATCTTGATTTTATCATCTTCGCCACCTTAAGTCCGGATTATTTTTTCCCGGGCAGTGGTTGCTTGCTTCAGGAAAGGCTGGGCGTACCGGGAGTGGGTGCCCTGGATATCCGCAATCAATGCAGTGGTTTTCTTTACGGGATTTCCATCGCCGATCAATTTATCAAAACCGGCATGTATAAGAATATCCTGGTAGTAGGTTCGGAAGTCCAGTCACGGGGACTCGATCTTACAACACGTGGGCGGGATATAGCAGTGCTATTTGGCGATGGTGCGGGAGCCGTTATAGTCGACCGGAGTGACGATCCCGATCGTGGAATTCTCACCACCCATCTACACGCCGACGGCCGTTACGTCAAAGAATTATGGTGTGAAGATCCGGGTAGTCAGAAAAATCCACGTTTAACCCACGAGATTCTGGATACATCTTCGATCTGGGCACATATGAATGGTAAATATGTATTCAAATATGCAGTTACCAAGTTTCCAGAAGTGATCGAAGAAGCACTAGCTGTGGCGGGTATCAATAAAAATGAACTCGATCTGGTCATCCCACATCAGGCGAATATGCGCATTACCGAAGCGGTACGAGCCAGGCTGGAACTGCCGGAGGATAAAGTATACAGTAATATCCATAAGTATGGTAACACTACCGCTGCCTCTATTCCTATTGCCCTGAGCGAAGCAATCGCTGCGGGCAAAATAAAACAAAAATCGTTGGTATGCCTGGCCGCTTTCGGCAGTGGTTTTACCTGGGCCTCGGCGTTGGTGAGGTTGTGATACAATCAGATGATCAGCCTGTCTACCGCCAGACACAGGCAAAATATGATCACACTTGTATTTGGATACCGGGCATAGCGATCTTTGCGTCATTCCCGCTTAGAATATGCCTTGTTTGAACTTAGTACAGACGGGAATCTATTTGCAGGGATTTTCGTTTAAAATAAAGATATGCCTCCTAAAACCAATCCCGAAAATATTCCTAATAATACAGCCTTGCGTCGCCCGGAATGGTTAAAAGTACGTTTTGGATCTGGGAATACTTTCGCACAGGTTCGTCAAACACTTCAGACAAATGACCTGCATACCGTATGTGAAAGTGCCCATTGCCCCAACCTGGGTGAATGCTGGTCCCGCGGTACTGCCACTTTTATGCTGCTTGGTAATATCTGTACCCGCAGTTGTACCTTCTGTAAAGTTCAGGTCGGACGTCCGGGCCCAGTAGATTTTCAGGAACCGCAACGGGTAGCCGAAGCTGTAAAAAAAATGGGTCTGCGTCATGCTGTTTTAACTATGGTCGCCCGGGACGATTTAGTGGATGGTGGCGCCAAAATAATAGCCGATTGTATTGAACAAATACACCAAATGATATCCGATTGCACAGTTGAGGCACTGATCTCGGATTTGAAAGGACTCCGTAAAAATTTGAATATTATTCTGCAGTCAAATCCTGATATCCTGAACCACAATCTGGAGACGGTAAAACGGTTGCAAAAGGTGCTGCGTGTTCAGGCCCGTTATGATCGGTCCCTGCAAATCCTGCATTGGGCCAAAGCAGCAGGATTTATCACCAAATCCGGAATCATGGTCGGTGTGGGTGAAACAGTCGATGAAATTATTGAAACTATAGAAGATTTACGTACGGTTGATTGCCAGATTTTGACTATTGGTCAATATTTACCCCCCACCCCTCAACATTATCCTTTATATCGATATTACCATCCTACCGAATTTGCAGATTTGAAAGAATTGGCTTTAGAACTTGGATTCACTCATGTGGAATCCGGTCCGCTGGTACGCAGTTCCTATCATGCCGAGAAAGCAATTCAAGTTTAGACCTGCGGCAGGCATTTTTTTTATTTTTTGCACTACGGAATGGTTTTGTTTATTTTATAGCTACTAAGGCTCAGCAGACTATCTTGATAAACCGGTTAGATCAAGCAACCATCCCTGTGAGCAGGAAAAAGGTCATGTCTCGAGAAAATCAACCACGTGATCTGGAACTACTTCGTCATGAAAATCATCGTCTCAAAGTGGCCGTAGATGAATTATCCATCCTGAATGAGATTGCCATCGCGATTACTTCGACGTTGGATCTGAACAGGGTCATAGACTTGATAATCCAGAAATGCGTCAAACATCTTAAAGTCGAACAGGGCGCGGTGTGGTTAATGAGTGATCAGGACCAATTTTCCCATAAGACTATTCACCGTGAATATGGTTCCCAATCAAACGGTTTACCCTTCAGGCTTGGCGATCAGGTGACTGGCTGGATGCAAAAGAACCGGCAACCATTTTTAAGCAATGATTTTAATAACGATGAACGTCTCACAAAAAGTAAAGATGAAAAAGTGATCTATCGATCTGTCCTGGCGGCCCCTCTGCATCAGAAAGCAAAGATGATCGGAGTACTGACCGTATTTAATAAACGCAGTGCCGAAGGATTTACTGAAGATGATAAAAGATTATTGACGATTATCGGTGCACAATCAGCACAAGTTATCGAGGCAGTGCGGTTATATCGGGAAGAACAGGAATTGCAGAAAATCCAGTATGAGATGAAGAAACTGCAACAAGAAATGAATCTGGCCCGGGAAATTCAAACTAATTTACTACCTAAAAATCTTCCTGCTCTACCGGGATATGATATTGCCGGGATCAGTATCCCGGCTAAACAGGTCGGTGGTGATTATTATGATTTTATATCAGTACCAGGTGATCGTCTGGTTTTCTGTCTCGGTGATGTATCCGGTAAAGGAATTCCGGCTGCTCTTTTAATGGCTAATTTACAGGCAACTTTACGGGGTCAGACCATTGGTTCCTCCTGCGCCCGTGAATGCCTGGAGCATTCTAATACTTTGCTTTATAACAGTACGGATTCCGAGAAATTTGCTACTTTATTTTATGCAATTTTGGATACCCGTGCTCACCGCTTGTGTTTTGCCAATGCTGGCCATAATTATCCATTCCTGATTACACATAAGGGAGAAATTCAACGCTTAAAGAGTATCGGTATTCCACTTGGCTTTCTGGAACGGTTCGAATTTTCCGAGCATAGCATATCTTTGCTACCAGGAGATTTGCTGGTGGTGTTCTCGGACGGTATCAGCGAGGCGATGAATTCATATGCGGAAGAATTCGGTGAGGGGCATATCCAGGAAATAATCATGACCAATCGTCATAAATCAGCAAAAATAATCATACAAACCATTATTAACTCGGTCAACGAGTATGTCGGTGGATGTGAGCAAAGCGATGATATGACTTTGATTTGTATTAAACGAAAAAATTAGAAAATAAGATTATTAGAGGAAAATCGTACTATGTTCATGCGTCTTGTTCAGGCTAAATACGATCCGGCTGCTTTGGTGATTATAAGGCAGATCTATGATACTAAAATTATCCCCCAGTTGCAGGAAATGAAGGGATGTTTGTTTGCCTGTCTGATTAAAAGTGAGTTGGATCCGGAGGAAGGATTGGCCCTAACCTTATGGGATACGCAGGAGAATGCTGAAAACTATGAACGCAGCGGAATGTTTCAGATTAATATGCAACAGATCAAGCCTTATCTGCAGGTTAGTAACGAATGGAAGGCGCAGTTATCCAAAGATATGAAACTAGAGTATAAGCCGATTCATGATGAACCCGTAGTCACTTCATATCGAACGATTGCGCAATTTGATGAAAGAATACCGGGTGAATTGATGTATTTACGGCTGTTATCATTAAAAATCCAACCTGGTAAAATGGATGAATTTATAGCCATTTATCAGCAAGAGATCCTGCCGTTATTGAAAAATGTACCGGGGTGTCGATATGCTTACTTAACTACCAGCAGCGAACGATTGCATGAAGCCATCTCTGTTACCATCTGGAATAGTAAACAGGATGTAGTGCACTATGAAGAAAGCGGACCTTTCAAAACCTTTATAAATAAGACTAAACATACCTTTTCTGAATTATTTCAATGGAAGATTGCTCTGGAGAATGATCAGACCGGGCATATTATTACCAGTGATGATCCGGCATTAAAATATTATAGTATAGTTGCCGGCAAGTCTTTCAGTAAATGATTAATCAATTGCCTCTTTTTAAAAAAGAAATTAAATTTAATCTTGCAGAAAAAGTAAAGGATACTGTTGCCAAATCATATGTCGAATAGAATTAATCCGGAGAAGCGTCAAATGAAGTTCAAGGACGAGTTGCGGGGCGATATCGGAATTCTCAGCTTGCAGGGAAAACTCATGGGTACCCCGGAAACCGAAAATCTACATGATGAAGTACGCAGTTTATTGGGGCAGGGTGTCAAAAAGGTTGTACTGGATATGGGCGGTGTGACCTGGTTAAACAGTATGGGCGTGAGTTCGATTATGCGCAGTTATACCAGCGTTATGAACAGTGGTGGGCAATTATCCCTGGCTAATCTGCCTGAGAAAGTACAAAATCTGTTCTTTATTACTCAGTTGATCCGCGTATTTAAAGTTTATAATTCTGTTGAAGAAGCCATAAAAAACTATGAATCAACATAGGTTTCATCCGGTTTAACAGGCTTTTATTAAAAGCATAAGGCCCTCATACCATGCCGGAGCAAATGGTAGCACACTATCGGATTCTTGAAAAACTCGGTGAAGGGGGTATGGGCATCGTCTATAAGGCTGAAGATACCCATCTGCACCGTCCGGTGGCCATAAAATTTCTACCAGCCGACCTCACCAGTGATCCCATTTCCAAGCAACGTTTTATCCATGAAGCCCAGGCGGCCTCGGCCCTTGATCATCCAAATATTTGTACCGTCTATGAATTCAATGAAACGGATGAAGGGCAATTATATATGGTCATGGCCTATTATGACGGGGATTCGTTAAGTAAAAAAATAAAGCAGGAAACTTTAGCACCACTGGAAGCGGTGGATATAGCCATTCAGATCGCCGAAGGATTGTCCAAAGCTCATGCTAAAGGAATCGTTCATCGCGATATTAAGGCTATCAATTTAATGGTGACCCGGGATCACCTGGTCAAAATATTGGATTTTGGAGTAGCTAAGTTGATTGGACACGGTGAAAAAGGAGGTCCGGGAACGGGAGAAGAATCGGCCAAACCAACCACAGGCACC
>CAYSHN010000121.1:5386-9066 GCA_964430815.1 uncultured Calditrichota bacterium
CACCAGTAGTTATATGTCACCGGAACAGATTTCCGGCGCTGTTGTCGATGATCGCACCGATATATGGTCGCTGGGTGTTTTGCTCTATGAAATGCTTTGTGGTGAATTACCTTTCCAGGGTGAATATGCCCAGGCTGTGCACTACAGCATTTTGAATGAACCTCCTAAAGATCTATCCTTATTCCGAAAAGATGTTCCCCTGGCTCTGGAAAAGATTATCAATAAGGCACTGGCTAAATATCTGAAAAACCGCTATCAACATATCTTAGAGTTATTGGATGATCTAAAAGCAATACAACAGGCATTAAGGTCGGGGATTCAACCACAACCAATCATTTCAGAGAAAGAAAAGCGCAGAAAGATATATATCTTTGCCGCCCTGATGGTTGTGGTTTTGATTGTATTTCTATATATCTGGTATGGTCAGCCTTTTACTACAAAAGTAGAAAACAATTCCATTATGGTATTGCCATTTAAGAACCTTTCCACCGGTGAGAATAGTGATTATTTCAGTGATGGTATCACCGAGGATATCCTGATCCAGATATCCAAGATCAAAGAATTAAAAGTCATATCCTTCAATTCCAGTAAACTGTATAAAGGCAGTAATAAAAGTATATCGGAAATCGGACAGGAATTAAAAGTCCGGCATGTGCTGCAGGGTACGGTGCGCCGGATGGTGGACGATTTGCGGATAACCACACAATTGATTGACCTCCAGAATGATGAGGTACTGTGGGCCGATACTTTTGAGCGTAAACTTGCCGATGTTTTCAGTATTCAAAATGAAGTTGCCAGGCATATTACCACTGCTTTAAACATAATACCTGCTCTGCCAGACGTGGATAATCGTTCCTTAGCGCAAAAACAAAAACTGGATAGTAGTTATCAGGTGGATATTCATGCTTATGACTATTACCTGAAAGGACGTGAATATTACTATCGCTACCGCAGCGAAGATAATGAAAATGCGATACTTCTTTTCAAAAAAGCTCTGGCTCTGGATAACCGTTATACACTGGCTTATGCCGGTCTGGCTGATGCTTATGTGCAGCGGGCTCTGCGTTATGGTCAAAGATCTTTCTGGTTGGATTCTGCTCTGCAGAAAAGTGAACAGGCCTTACAACTGGATAAAAATTCAGCTGAGGCCTATAAAGCCCTGGGTTTGATTTATTATACCCGCAGTTGGTTTCAGAAAGCATTGGCTGCCAATCGCACCGCGGTGGAATTGAATCCCAATTATGATCCGGCGCTCGGCAACCTTGGCTGGATTTATTATCATATGGGTAAATTCGATCAGGCCTATCACTGGTTGCTGAAAGCTGTGCAACTCAATCCTACCAACCCCAATTTAAATCTCGGGCTGGGCATGGTTTACCTGGCCCTGCATGAATATAAATGGGCCAGAGAATACCTGGAGATCGCTCTTACCTTACAGCCCCTACATCAACCTAACCCGTTGATCGGATTGACCATGATTGATCTCATACAAAATGATCTGCCCGCAGCGGCTGCCGAAAGGGAACGGGCAACAATCAAAAATCATAATGATGCATCCTTGTACTTAATAGCCGGAGATGCGGCCTTGCATGCCGGCAATCCCAACCTGGCTGCCGAATACTATCAGCAGTCCCTGAATATTGAGCAGCGAGGCTGGCAACCATTTACCGGAATTGCCATCACCACCAATCTCGGTTTCCTGTTATGGAAAACCGCCCAATATCCAGAGGCAGATACTATGTTTGCACTCAGTATGCAGATGGACCAGCAGAGTATACAACAGGGTAGCGAATGGTGGGGGGTATGGTATGACCTGGGGGCTGTGCAGGCCATTAAAGGGGACACGACGGCAGCACTGGATTACCTGTATCGTGCCAATGAACTGGGATTTAATTTACCAGCCTGGCTGCAAATCGATCCTTTATTTGAAAAAGTGCGTGGACAGGAACGGTTTAAACAGTTAATAACCGCAATGAACTTGACTATCGAAACCATGCATCAGAATATACAGATGGGCAATTAGTTGGATCTATCGACAATCTTATCATCCCCCTTTGATAATTATTTCTTTCTTAGCCATATAACAAATAAGTATTCTATTACTTCAATCGAGGAGATTAAACGTATGAGTAAAACAGTTGTGGGTATAAAGATCCTGACACAGTTCCTTATTATTTTTATGGGATTTATACTGATCAGACCATTGACTGCCGGTGAACAACGACCTTTGATGCGTTTTCCGGATATTTATGAGAATAAAGTTGTTTTTGTTTATGGTGAAGACATCTGGAGCGTTCCAGCCCAGGGGGGCGTCGCTGTGCGTCTTACTATAAACGATGGGCAGGAGCGTTCCCCCAAATTTTCTCCTGATGGCACCATGATCGCTTTCACTGCTGAATATGACGGCAACTCTGATGTATACGTCATGAACACCGCTGGGGGAGAGATCAAGCGTGTTACCAATCATCCTGGTTATGATGAAGTGGTGGGCTGGCATCCCCTGACCAATAAAATTCTATTCCGCTCTATGCGTAATAGTTTTAATTATTTCGACCGATTATTCCTGATCAATCCCGATGGAAGTGATCTCGAAGAATTAATATTACCCGAGGCCTCTTTCGGTTGTTTTTCGGCTGATGGTAAACAGATAGCCTACACCAAAGTTTCCGGCGAGCAGCGCACCTGGAAAAGGTACCAGGGAGGAACGGCGCAGGAAATTTTTCTTTATGATTTTGCCACCAAGCAGGAGAAAAATATAAGCGAATTCCGGGGATCTGACCGTCTGCCCATGTGGATCGGAGATTATATTTATTTTAATTCTGATCGCGACCGGATACTCAATATTTATGCTTATTCGGTGAGTAAGGGCACCACGGAACAAATCACCAGACATACCGAGTATGATGTACGCCGGCCCAGCATGGGCGGCAACCAGATTATTTACGAACTGGGCGGTTCTCTCTGGCTGCTAGATGTGACTACCAGAACCAGCAAACAGATCCCGGTTGAGATACGCACTGATGCACCTGAAGCACGTCCACGCTGGCAGGATGTGACCGGTTTTATTCAGGGATTCAATTGTTCCCCCAGTGGTAAACGCATCCTGGTAGTGGCTCGTGGTGAAATATTTACCGTCCCGGAAGAACAGGGTATGATCCGCAATCTGAGTAATAATTCCGGCAGCAGGGAAAAAGATGCGGCCTGGTCTCCTGATGGAAAGTGGGTGGCTTTTATTTCCGATAAAAGCGGGGAATATGAATTGTATCTGGTCGATGCAAAGGGCGAAAACCAGGCTATTCGACTTACTCAACATCAGAACGGTTATCGTCATACTTTACGCTGGTCCCCCGACAGTAAAAAAATTGCCTTCGCCGATCAAACCCTGAGTTGTTATTACCTCGGTGTCGATTCAAAAAAAATAACTAAAATTGATAAAGCTGAGTATGAAGATGTTGATGTCTCCATTGACCGTAAGCCGATTTCGGATTTCAACTGGTCTCCGGACAGCCGGTTTATCGCTTATGCCAAGATGAACGAGAATCTGGTTTATAATCTTTACATTTATGCACTGGAATCGGACCACACTACCTGCGTCAGTCAGGGTATCTTCAATGATCTTAATCCGGTTTTCACTCCCGATGGCGAACTCGTGCTCGTCACAGATCAGGAAGGGGGAAATC
>CAYSHN010000122.1:0-9006 GCA_964430815.1 uncultured Calditrichota bacterium
TATATAATCATATGATCGATAATGGTTATATCGATGTCTGGACAAAAAATTGGAAAGATAATGATCCTGATGGTTTTACCTATGGACACGATCTTGATTTACGCAATATAAAGGCCAATTTTAATAAGAGACTCGATTATATTTTTGTCAAGGATTCAGATCAACAAAAATGGACGGATCCTTTTTATGCCCTGGTAATAGGAAAGGAGCCCTGGAACCGTTACCACTGTGAAGATGGCTCGAAATTATGGCCTTCTGATCATGGAGGTGTGGTGGCCCGATTAAATCTATCTAAATGGGATTGTAGAATTTCACATAATTAAATCTGACCGGTTGCTAAGCGGAGCCGAAGCGCTGGCCGTCTCGACTCCGCTCAACAACCCTTCTTTGTCCCTCGGTTTCGCTTGAGATAACAACCAGCGCAAATCTCTAACCAACCATTCGATTTCATTTGCCGATAATAATTTTTAGTTTAAAATTGTTATCAGCGTTGATCAGCGTTTATTCGCGGCTAATTAAAGAACCAAACTTAAGACCGTTTCAACGCAACAGGACCAGCTTTCTGGTCATGACAAAATTATCTGCCCGTAAGAGGCACAGATAGACACCGCTTGCATACCCAGTGCCATTAAATTGAAATACATGATATCCTGCATTTAAAACAGAATCCATAAGTGTGTTAATTTTCTGACCCTCGATATTGTAAATTTCTAATAGTACGTGAACTGTGGCGGGTAAAGAAAATTTAATATTGGTATTAGGATTAAATGGGTTGGGATAAGCAGGATAGAGATAATAATCAAGCGGTCGGTGGGGATTCAAAAAATCTGATCCCTCCGTCGGTTTTTCTTCAAATATATAGATCCGGCCGTCATAACCGACCACATACACTTCACCTGATTCATCTTCGCCAAAACTGGAAATTGCCGCAGGACTTTCGGCAATAATTTTATTTTCCATCACCTGACCACCGCTATATCTCAAGCCCCAGATTTTACGTGTGACATAATCACCATATAGATAAACACCGTTTAAACGTGTCAAACGGTTACTCCGGTATACGTAACCGCCCGTAATAGAATTTCCTGTAGAGTGATCGTACTCAACGATCGGCATAGTTAGTCCAGCTGTATCACAGTCAGTAGAAGGCTTATAACAATGGAATCCTTCCATTATGTTCCACCCGTAATTTTTTCCACCCTCAATAAGATCAACCTCCTCCCATAGATTCTGTCCCACATCTGCAGCCCATAATTGACCATTGATCCGGTCGAAACTGAAGCGCCAGGGATTGCGCAAGCCCCAGGCCCAAATCTCTGTACGCCAATTATTGTTATTACCGACCAGGGGGTTATCTGCAGGAATACTATACGCTAATCCCTGGCCAGTACTGTCAACATTGATGCGCAGGATTTTACCCAACAAGGTGGCCCGGTTTTGTCCGTTACCCTGGGGATCTCCTCCACTCCCCCCATCGCCAAGTCCGCTGTATAAATATCCGTCAGGGCCGAAAGCCAGCTGACCACCATTATGATTATTGTACGGCTGCTGGATTTCCATCAGAATCCGTTCACTGGTTTTATCTACCGAATCCGCTTTGGCCGAAACACTAAATTGGGAAATACGCGAGAAAAGATCTCCATAAGTATAATAGACATATAATTTTCCATTGCTGTTATAATCAGGATGAAAGGCTATACTGAGCAAACCCGCTTCACTGGGCACCGCATTGACCCGGTCGGTTATATCTAAAAATATTTTGACAGAAGTGGTGGAGTACTGGTTGGGCAATGATTTAATTATACCTGCTTTTTCCACAACAAAAATGCGGTTTGTGCCGTCACCGGCATGAAACAAGTGTACTGGTAGATCAAACGATATGTTATTAAACACTTGAACCAGTTGCATCGAAGCCAGGGTATCACCACTGCTAGAGATACGGAAAGAAGTATTAGGAATCCGTTCCTGCCGGCCATATTCCTGAAATGAAAAGGCAGAAAGAATTAATAAAAGGCCCAAGAAAAAGATAAAAAAACGAACCATGTTCTGTCCCTCTTTTTATCATGGAACACTTTATTGCTGTGAATTATTGCCCTGGTTCAAAGATATAATATTGTAAAATTAATTTATATTATTTTATTAGCATTATCTGGGGCAACTTAAGCATTTTCAGGAGACCGGAAATATAAAAGTGCTATGATAAGTGAATGAGAAAATAAATATTCTGAGGAGCAATACCATGGTCAGTAGCATATAATCTGATTGCTAATTAGTTATGCTCGCTTTAAATTAAGCATAAGATATTTTAATACCCCATTTTTTATGGATCCGATAATTATATTTTTCAAGTATTGGAAATAAGGCGTACTTATTCATTCAATTGATATTTTTTTTAGTTGGGTTTTCTGAACAGTTTGGCGGGAAGGAAAATTTTTAGTTCAAACTTCCCTGCAGTAACCCGATAGCCTTTTAAATAAATATAATTCAAAGGAGAGTGAAATGTTCAATCACAATCGTATTGGCGTAATAATTCTGGTTTTCCTGTTATTGGGATACTTGCTAATTGTTCCTGGTTGCGAAGAAAAAGTTCCGCCGGCCTTCAAACGGTCATCGATCGATAGTGGATTGATTTCTGCTTATACCTCCGGCCTGATTTCACGGCAGTCGCCGATCAGGGTGGTTTTTACAGAAGATATTGTTGATTCCAGCAGGATTAATTTACCATTAGACAAATCACCATTCAGTTTTAAACCAAGAATTAAGGGCACTGCGGTCTGGGCTGATCGTCGCACCATCGAATTCCGGCCGGAAACGGGTTTACCCGATGGTCAAGATTATCAAGCCACCCTGAATCTGAAAAATCTGGTGGAAACAGTCAGGGGGGAAGAGCTCTTTTCTTTTACTTTTTCCTCCATGAAACAAACTTTTGAAATTAACATCTTTGGTCTGCAATCTGTTAATGAACTAAGACCCGAACTGCAGCAGATCAGTGGAATATTTATCACAGCTGATGTGGATGACGATCAGGCGGTGGAAAAAATCCTGACTGCAACCCAGCAGGGAAAAGAATTACCGATCACCTGGCAGCATAAGCCCGACGGCCGGGAACATCAGTTCAGTATTGACGGTATCGTGCGTGGAGAAGATTCATCGCAGGTGACACTGGCCTGGGATGGCAAATATATAAATGTAGACAAGAAAGGTAAGAGTTCATATACGGTTCACTCCCGCTCCTATTTTACCATCGACAGTGTCAGACCGGTACGCGCAGAAACGGAATATATCGAGATCCGTTTTTCGGATCCGCTGGATAAAAATCAAAATCTGCAGGGATTGGTGACTGTAGAAAACCGTGATGACCTGCGTTTGGATATCGATCGGAGTATTCTGCGTATTTACAGCGCTGCACCATGGGAAGGTACCAATTCGGTGAATATTTCTCCTGGGATACGTAATAGCCTGGGGTACCGATTGAATATTTCAAAAACATTCGATATTACCTTCGAAGAACTGAAGCCAGCTGTACGATTTGTGGGTAAAGGTGTTATACTGCCCACAACTCAGGACTTAGCCCTGCCTGTGGAAGCAGTAAACCTGCGCTCGGTGATTGTGGAAGTAAGCAAGATTTATGAACAGAATATTCCGCAATTTTTGCAGGTTAATAAACTGGATGGTGATAATGAACTCCGGCGGGTAGCACAAACGGTTTGGAAAAAAACAATCGCTCTGAATATAACTCCCGATAAACAGAACCGCTGGATGCGCTACGGCCTGGATTTAAAACCCCTGCTTGAAAAAACTCCGGGCGGGATTTACCGGATCAAATTATCTTTCAAACGCCAGCATATTTTATATGATTGCGGGGAAAGCCTAACGGCGACAACTCCAATGGTCAGTGAAGAAAGTACTACCGGTAGTGAAGAGTCAGAGGATGAAGAGAGAGGTTATTGGGAAGACGATGAGTATGAGGGAGGTGGTTATTATGATTATTATGAACAACGTCTGAATCCCTGCCATCCCGCCTATTACCGGGAATATTACGATCATAATATAAATGTGTACCGCAATGTACTGATTTCAGATATCGGACTGCTGGCTAAACAGGGTCTTGATCAGAAATTGTTTGTGGTGGCTACCGATATCAAGTCGGCACAACCCCTCTCCGGAGCCGAAATAGAAGTATTGGATTTTCAACAGCAGAGTATCGGTAAGGGAACGGCGGATAAAGACGGCTGCGTCTTATTCGATCTGGAGCGGAAACCATTTTTGATTATTGCCCGTAATGCCGGTCAAAACGGTTATCTGAAGTTGGATGGGGGATTAGCCCTACCGGTCAGTCACTTTGATGTGGGGGGAGAAAATGTACAATCAGGTTTGAAAGGATTTCTATATGGAGAACGCGGAGTCTGGCGTCCCGGTGATCCAATCTATCTGACCTTTATATTATATGATCCCGAAAAACGAATTCCGGAATCGCATCCGCTGATTTGTGAATTCTATAATCCGCGTGGTCAACTGATCAAAACAATCCGACGGTTAAAATCGCTTAACGGTTTTTATGATTTAAAATTATCTACCGATCCAGATGCTATCACTGGTAACTGGCAGGCTAAGGTAAAGATAGGTGGTATTACTTTTGAAAAGGTACTGAAAGTAGAAACGATCATGCCGAACCGTTTAAAAATCGATCTTGATTTCGGCAAGGGAGTAACAAGTTTAATTGCCGGACCGGTTGAAGCGAAGTTATCAGCAGAATGGTTACACGGAGCGCCGGCAAAAAATCTACGAGCAGATGTAGAACTGGGATTAACTTCAGCAGGAACTTCCTTCCCCGGTCTGGAAGGATTTGAATTTGATGATCCGCTCTATAAATTTGAGTCTGAGAACCGAATGGTTTTTGAGGGACAGTTGGATGCGAACGGTAGCGTAGCCATGAGAGCAAATGTGGAAACCGATCGTACTGCTCCTGGTGTTTTACAGGCTTCTTTCCGCACACGGGTATTCGAACCCGGTGGTGCTTTCAGTACCGACCGTTTTAGTATTCCCCTGCACCCATTTCAACAGTATATCGGGATCAAGTCTCCGCGCGGTGATAAAGCGCGACACAGGATGCTGGTCACAGATTCAGTCTACACCGCTCAACTTGTTGCCGTGGACAGGAAAGGAACCGCCATTCCCCGCACTAATGTAGAAATCAAAATGTACCGGATCGATTGGCGCTGGTGGTGGGAACAGGGCAGCGAAAACCTTGCTGATTATATTGGTTCTAGTCATTATAAATCATTGTATGAAGACACGATCCAGGTGAGTGGTGGAAAAGGTTCCTGGAAATTCAGTATAAAATATCCGGATTGGGGTCGCTATCTGATCAGGGCCCGGGATCTGAATGGAGGTCATATTACGGGCACTATAGTTTACATTGATTGGCCGGGTTGGGCCGGACGGGGAAACCGTGAAGCACCGGGTGGCGCTGCTGTACTCAGTTTTTCCACGGATAAAACGGAGTACAAGGTCGGCGAAAAGGTTATGGTAACTATTCCGGTAGCCCATGCCGGAAGAGGATTGGTCAGCATTGAATCCGGCAGCAAAGTTCTGAGCACTCACTGGATTGAAGGAGCGGATAAACCGGTTCGGTTTGAATTTACTGCAGCACCCGAAATGGCCCCTAATGTATATGTACACGTAACCTTTATTCAACCTCATCTGCAGGTGGCTAATGATCTGCCGATCCGCATGTACGGTGTGGTACCGGTCAAAATATTAAATCCTGGTTCCCGGTTAGAACCTAAAATTCAGACTACGGATGTCTTTAAACCGGAACATAAAGAAGTAATAAAAATTAGTGAAGCTAGCGGTCGTGCGATGACCTATACCCTTGCCCTGGTGGATGAAGGTTTATTGGGTATAACCCGATTTCAAACACCGGATCCCTGGACGAATTTTTATGCCCGGGAAGCACTGGGCGTAAAAACCTGGGATCTGTTTGATCAGATTACGGTTGCCTATGGAGCGCGATTAGAACAATTGCTGGCGATTGGTGGCGGCGAAGAACTGAAAGCCGAAGGTCAGAAAAAAGCCGAAAGGTTTCCACCAATGGTAAAATTTCTGGGACCATTTGAATTAAATAGAGGTGAAACTAGAGCTCATGACGTTGATATTCCCCAATATGTAGGGGCTGTAAGGTTGATGGTTGTGGCCGGACAGGGTGGTGCTTTCGGCTCAGCGGACAAAGAAGTCAAAGTTCGTAATCCATTGATGCTGCTGGGTACCCTGCCACGGGTACTGGGACTGGATGAGAGTTGCGATTTACCGGTCACCATTTTTGCTCTGCAGGATAACATTAAGAATGTTACAGTTAAAGTGACCACCGAAGGTCCAGTGACGCTGGCCGATTCACCAGAAAAGAAAGTTAATTTTACCAGTCCTGGCGACCAGGTAGTAATTTTTAAATTAAAAGCCAAAGCCCAGGAGGGAATTGCCAGGATTAATATGGAAGCCTCCGGTAATGGTGAAACCGCCCGGCAGACCATTGAATTGTCAGTACGTTCGTCAAGTTTTGCCATCACGGATGTGGTATCGAAAACCCTGGATAGTGGCAAAGAATGGTCCCAGCAAATCACTCTGCCGGGAATGAATGGCACTAATACAGTCACTCTGGAAGTATCGCGGATTCCCCCGATGAATCTGGGCAAACGACTCGGATTTCTGATTCGCTATCCGCATGGTTGTGTGGAACAGATTACCTCAGCGGTATTTCCCCAACTTTATCTTAACCGCCTGATGGATCTTTCACCTGAGAGACAGAATGAAATCGAAAAGAATGTCAAAGCAGGCATTGAACGCTTGCGCCTGTTCCAGGGATCTGATGGTGGTTTTACCTATTGGCCGGGAGGTTGGGAAGGTGTTAATGAATGGGCCAGTAACTATGCCGGTCATTTTTTAGTCGAAGCAAAAAGAGCAGGTTATCTGGTACCACAAGGTCTGCTGGACCAATGGCAAAAATATCAAACTAAAAAAGCACAGGGTTATGTTACCGGACCATTACGATCCGATCTAGTCCAGGCTTACCGGCTCTATACCCTGGCCCTGGCCGGAAAAGCGGATCTGGGATCGATGAACCGGCTTCGTGAACAGGGTAGTCTTAGCAATGAGGCCCGCTGGCGTTTAGCAGCAGCCTATCAACTGGCCGGACAACCGGAAGCGGCCACAGCTCTGGCTGCCAAAGGAATTTTCACATTTCCGTTCTTCAGGGAATTTTCCTTTACTTTTGGCTCTGATTTACGGGACAAAGCCATGGTAGTAGAGGCCTTATGTTTACTAAAACAAAATAACCGCGCCGAAAGCCTGGTAAAGGATATAGCTGCGGAATTAAGCAATGAAAAATGGCTCAGCACCCAGACTACAGCCTATTCCCTGATAGCACTGGCAACTTACAGCGGTGTGGTCGGTGGTGGTGCTAAATGGGATTTTTCCTATGAATGGAATGGTAATGCCCGTACTGCTGTGGAAACAACTTCTCCGGTATACCAACAAGTTCTAGCACCTGGCGAAAAAATACAAATTCCATTTGCTATAGAAAATGAAGGACAGGGTACCATATACCCCAGTCTGATCATGGAAGGGCTCCCGACTGCAGGTCAGGAAAAAAGCGGACAAAATGGGATGACCATTGAGGTGGATTATTTTACGCTAAGCGGAGCAACATTTGATCCTGTACGGGTCGAACAGGGTACTGACTTCGAAATCGAGATTAAAACTAAGAATACCGGCACGGAAGGAAAATATGAAGAACTGGCTCTAACGGCTATCTTTCCATCAGGGTGGGAAATACGGAATACTCGTCTTGATCCAGCGAAGCAGATGAAAGGTAGAAATATAGGTTATGATTACATGGATATCCGTGACGACCGAATCATGACCTATTTTGACTTGAATATGAACGAACAAAAATCTTTTCGTTTTCAATTACACGCTGCATATTTGGGGCAGTTTTATCTGCCAATGATCATCGTTGAACCTATGTATGACGCGACCATTTATGCACGACAGGCCGGGCAGTGGATTGAAGTAATTGAACCGGGTCAATGAAAAGTTTTCTAACTTCACCGCGGTGCTTTTTTACATTTCTGGTCTTTTGGGCAGGTTGCTGGTTTTTTTTGCCATTACCGGAATTCAGGAATCCTTACTCATTAGTTATTCTGGATCGTACGGGAGAATTGTTGAATGCTGGTGTGGCTAAGGATGGACAATGGCGTTTTCCACCAGCAGATACAATACCGGCCAAATATATTCAGAGTGCCGTTTTTTATGAGGATAAGCGTTTTTTCAAGCATCGCGGTATTGATCCGCTAGCACTATTGCGGGCAGCGTGGAGTGATATTCATGCAGGTAAAGTGGTCAGTGGTGGCAGTACCCTGACCATGCAGGTGGTCCGGCTGTCCCGTGCCGGGAAACCACGAACCATCATTGAAAAAATTGTGGAGATCTTCGAGGCGCTACGACTTGAATCTTTTTATAATAAGCAGGAAATATTCTCCTTGTATGCCGCCCATGCCCCCTATGGCGGCAATGTAGTTGGATTAACCGCTGCTTCCTGGCGATATTTTGGACGACAGCCCGAACAATTGTCCTGGGCTGAAATAACCATGCTTACTGTCCTGCCCAACAATCCGGCCTTGATCCATCCCGGCCGCAATCGTGATCTTTTACTGCAAAAACGCAACGTTTTACTTGACAAATTAATCGAGCATAATGTCCTGGACTCCCTAACCGGTACCCTGGCAAAAATGGAATCACTGCCACCGGAACCCTATCCCATACCTATGCTGGCTCCGCATGTTTACAGTCATATCCGCAGCATTACCATGATGACAAATAGAGGGCGGCATTCTATGCCGGGACCTATTCCTACAACGATTCGCAAAGACTTGCAACTGCAGACGGATCAGATTATCCGCAGGCATCATGAACGTTTGGTGGCTAACGGAATATTTAATGCCGCCGCCC